>JBAUXQ010000946.1:0-2209 GCA_049584355.1 Roseiarcus sp.
GCCCAAAACGAGCCCCGGGCGCAGGTCCCGTCGGACCTGACGACGTGTCCCCCAGGCCTGGTCTGGGATACGAAGCACAAGAAGTGCCTCGTCAGGCACAGCGGCGTGCTTTCCGACCCTGACATGACCGAATACGCCTATGCGCTCGCCAAGGTTGACCGATATCAGGAAGCGATAGACGTGCTCGACCTGCTTGATGACCCGAACACGCCGCGCGCGCTGAACTATCGTGGCTACGCGACCCGCAAGCTCGGCCATACCGACGAGGGGATCACCTACTATCTGAAGTCCGTCGCGCTCGATCCCGCCTATCCGCAGGTGCGCGAATATCTCGGCGAGGCCTATGTCATCGAGGGCAAGTACGATCTCGCCAAGGACCAACTGGCGACAATCGGAAAGCTTTGCGGGACGGAATGCGAGTATTATGAGGATCTGGCCGACGCGCTGACCAAGGCGCACGCGCTCTAGTCTGCCGCCGGCGACGCGCGCCCACGGATTTCGGCGCGCGTCAGTCTCGGTGGAAGGAACATTCGCCATGTCGGGCGACCAATCGACGCGCGAACACGCCGCGCCCGCTGCGGGCGGGCGAACTTTTGACGCGGACCTTAATTTCCTGTCGCGCGCTTCCGGGCCGCTCATGCTCCTCGCGCGCGCGATGCTCGCCTACATTTTCGTTGTGGCGGGGATCGCCTACATCGGCCAATACGCCGGTGTCGCCGACTACATGCAGGCCAACGGCGTCGACGGGCGGCTGCTGCCGCTGGTCATCCTCACCGAGCTCGGCGGCGGGCTGCTTGTACTCGTCGGCTTGAAAACACGCTGGGCGGCGGTAGCACTGTTCGGTTTTTGCCTGCTGACGGCATTATTTTTTCATCTCGGCGCGGATCAGACGATCCACTTCCGCAAGAATATCGCCATGGCCGGCGGCTTCCTTCTACTCGCCACCTTTGGCCCCGGGCCCTTGTCGCTGGACGCCTGGCGCGGGCGAGCCCATTAGGGCGTCGGAAAGCGGCCGTCCGTTCGGCCTCGCCTCCCGACCACGAACCGCCGCTTTGCCTTGCGGCGGCCCGCAGCCGCGGCCTATAGAGAGCCTTTCGGCGTCGCTTATCCTCGGCCGCGCCACGTTTTGAAGGCCCCGAATGTCGAGCGTCGACGTCAAGCCGACAAATAACCGCAAGCCGGCCGGCAAGGCCGATGCGCCCAACGAGCCGTTCAAGCGGGCGCTCGCGTCGTGCACGCGGGCGCTGGCGCGTCATCCCGAGCTCGAGATCACCTACTCGGCCGACAAGCCGTCGCTCGTGACTTCGCCGGAAGGGGTCAAGGCGCGGCTGCCCGAGCCGGCGCGCAAGCCCAATCCGCGCGAGGCCGCGATCGTCCGCGGTCTCGCCGATTCGTTCGCGCTCCGCCTCGCCTGCCACAACGACGCGATCCACCGGCGCTTGGCTCCGCAGAGCCCGCCGGCGCGCGCATTGTTCGACGCGGTCGAGCAGGCGCGGGTCGAAGCGATCGGCTCGCGCCGCATGCAGGGCGTGGCTTCGAACATCGCCGCCATGCTCGACGACCGCTACCATAGGAGCCCGTTCGCCGAGGCGCGCACGCGCGAAGAGGCGCCGCTGGAGGACGCGGTCGCCATGCTGGCGCGCCAGCGCCTGACCGGGCTTGAGCCGCCGCGCGGCGCCGCCCGTCTGGTCGAGCTTTGGCGCCCCTTCATCGAGGACAAGGCCGGCGCGGATCTCGACCGGCTGAGCGACGCTCTCCTCGACCAGCGCGCCTACGGCAGGCTGGTGCGCAAGCTCCTCTCTTCGCTGGGCATCGCCAACGAGTCCGATTCCGACACCGAGGAATCGGAGGACGAGGCGGACGACAAGACGCCGCCCGATGACGCTGACGAGGCTGAGGGCGAGGGGGAAGACCAGCAGGCGCAGGATTCGATGCAGCGCGAGGCGGCCGACGACACCGCCGACGACGCCGAGGAAGGCGCAATCGATACGGTCGAAGCGCCGTCGTCGGAGCTTGAGGAGGAAGGGGATGCGGGCGATGCGGAAGAAGCGGCGGAGAGCCGTCCGCCGCAGCCGGCCGCGCCGGAGAAGCGCGGACCCGACTACAAGGCCTTCACCAACCGTTTCGACGAGATCGTCGACGCCGATGAATTGTGCGACCCTGACGAATTGCAGCGGCTACGCGAATATCTCGACAAGCAATTGCAGAA
>JBAUXQ010000947.1:0-3367 GCA_049584355.1 Roseiarcus sp.
CTCTCGGCCGCCACGGCGACCGACGCCGCCTGCGCGTCGCTGGCGAGGTGGGTGAAGAGCGGATAGAGGGTCGCGGCGCTGAGGCGGTCGACGCGCTTCTTCAACGTCCAGCGATAGTCGAGATAGACGCCGCGCGATTGATCCCAAAGAGTTCGGTCGATCGCCGCGCGGCGTGCGGCGGCGCGGCGGGCGAAATCGGCGGCGCAATCGCGATCGCCGGACCGCTCGCAACCGGCGCCGATCGCATTCTCGAGCCCGAACATGAGCGCATTGAGGTCGACCGGAACGATCTCGGTGGTGTCGATCGAGCCGAGCGTTCGCCCGTCGGCGAACCAGCGCGAGCTGAAATCCCATCCGCTCTCGGCGGCGGCGCGAAGCTCGCGCCAGGTCGTTTGCGGCGGGCGGGGAGTCGAGCGCGCCAGGGCGACGTCCTCGGCATAGGACTCGTCGCGCGGCGCATCGCTGTCATCCCAATAGCGATTGAGGATCGACCCGTCGTCGAGCTTGACCACGCGGCGATGTGCGCTCCCTGCCGCCAAGTCCTCCGCGCCCTCCATCCAGAACGCATATTCCCGCTTCAGCTCAGGGAGATATCGGGCGTCAGCCGGCGCCGAGTCGCCCGGATCGAGCAATCCGACCATGGCGAAGAAGAACGGCGGCTGCGAGCGGGTGAGGTAATAGGACCGCGTCCCGTTCGGGATGTGGCCGTAGGCGTCGATCAGAGCGGCGAAATTCTGCACCATGTCCTCGAGCAGGTCCGACCGTCCGCTTTCGGCGAGGCCCAGCATGGTGAAATACGAGTCCCAGTAATAGAGCTCGCGGAACCGGCCGCCCGGAACGACGTAAGCGCGCGGCAGCGGCAACAGCGACGAATAGGGCGGCGCCGTCGGGGTATCGCGGGTCAGGATTGGCCAGAGTTCGTCGATGTGCTGACGGATCGGCGCGGGCCCGGAGGCGACCACTGACGCCGCCGGCTCGGCCGGCAAGGTAAAATGCTCGACGACGAAGCGCTTGAGCGCTTCCGGCGTGAGCGGCCTCTCGGCGCGGTAGAGCGCCAGGATGTCGTCGGGCGGCGATTTCGCCGTCGCGTCGGCGAATTCCTTGCTGTCGGGAAAGATGCGCTGAAGCTCGACGTCGGCGTAGAGGTCGCCGAACTCGACCTGCGGCGGCGCGGGCCGCTCGAGCGCCAGCGCCGCATCGGCGATGAAAACGACCGCAGCGAGCGTAAGGCCGATCCGCGTCTTCATGCCCCGGCGGGAACGAGATAGCCCGCGAGATGCGCGTCGAGGGCGGCCATCGTGGTTGCGTCGGCGGGGGCGGCGCGGAAGCCGATGAAGCCATCCGGCCGGACGAGGACGGCGCCGCCGCCGGGCGCGCCGGCCTTCGCCGCGTCGAGCCCTTCGGCCGACCCGTCGATCGTTGTGACCAGGCCGTCCCAGCGCGCGCGCATCCTCTCCAAACCCGGCGCCTCGCCGAACACGATGAGGTAATGGCGTTCGCCCTTGAGCCGGTGGATATCGGGAAAGCGAAGGCCCGGTTCGGGCGCGGCGACGGTCGCTCCCGCCTGCCCGATGAGCGGGCTCCCGGCATAGGAAACGTCGAGCATCGACCGTCTGCGCGCCGCCGCAACGATTTCGTCCGCCGTCGACGGCGCGAGTTTCGGTCCGCCGCCGTCGCGATAGGCGGCGACCAGCGCCGTGATATGACCGTGAATGTCGTTCGACACTTCGAGCGCGTGGCGGTCCGCCATGCCGCGTTCGATCCCGTAGCTCGCGAGCAGCGACGGCTTGGCCGCGCCGCGCATCACGAGGGCGAGCTTCCAGGCGATGTCGGCTGCGTCCATGAACGCGGCGTTGATCCCTTCCCCGCCAAGCGGACTCGACATGTGGCCGGCGTCGCCGAGCAGAAACCGGCGGCCGTCGCCAAGACTCTCGGCCTCGCGCCGATGCATCTTGAAATACGAGACCCAGCGCAAGTCGCTCAAGCCGACGTCGGCGCCGACCATCGCGTTGACCATCGCGGCGAGCTCGGCGGCGGTCGGCGGATCGTCGCGCGCATCGGCTGGGTCGCGGCTGACAAAAATGAGCCAGCGGCTGTCCGGCAGCGGCGCGAACAGGACGAAGCCTCCGGGGCCAATGACGACGCGGGCGGTTTCCGGCGGAATGGCGAGGCCGAGCTTGACGTCGGCGACCACGTATCGTCCGCTATACGTCTCTCCGACGAGGTGCTCGTTCATGGAATGGCGGGTGACGCCGTGGGCGCCGCCGGCGCCCAATATGTAATGCGGTGTGGCGACCTCGGTGCGGCCGCCGACGTCGAGCGTCACCCGGAGCGTCTCAGGACCCGGATCGATCGCGGTGACCTCGGCGCCATATTCGACCTTGACGCCGCGCGCCGCCAAATGATCGCGCAGGATTTGCTCGGTCCGCCATTGCGGCTGGCTGCATTGGAACTCGTACCGGCAGCCGACTCCGCCGAAATCCGCGTTCATGATCGGCCGCATGCCCGGACCCATGAGCTCACTGTGCTTGATGTGCACGCCGGCGTTGAGGAACGGCTCGATCAGGCCCGCTCGCTCGACGATGTCGAGCACCGCCGGCTGGAGCGCGGTGCCGCGCGTCTCATGATGCGGCGCGAGCCTCTTTTCGACGATGCGCGGCATGACGCCGTGGCGCTTGAGCTCGCAGGCGGCAAAGAGTCCGGCCGGTCCGCTTCCGACGATCAGGACGGAAGGCATTGAGACGCGCTCTGCCATTTTGGCGGGATCTCCCTGGCGCCTCAGTCGACGCGGCCCGCTTTTGGAGGGGATTTGTCCAATTCGTTCAGCGTATCGACGAGGAACGCCTCCGCTTCCGGGCGGGAGGCGAAAAACCGTTCCTGGACGATTTTGCCTTCAGTCGAGATCACCGCCTTGAACGGCATGTCCTGGGTTGGGGTTTCGATGACCGCGCCGGTCGCGCTCCCGGTCGCCGGATGCTCGCCTGCGCTCTCGGTTTTCGCCAATTCCGCCAGCGTCGCGACGAGGAACGCCTCCGCCTCGGGGCGGGAGGGAAAAAAGCGCTCCTGCACGATCTGCCCCTCGGTCGAAATGACCGCCTTGAAGGGCATTTGCTGGGTCGGGGTCTCGACCACCTTGCCTCTGGCGTTCGCCATTGCTTCGACGCTCCCTCGCTCGTGGCCCATCATACCGGACGCCGCAGGCCGAAGCGAGCGCCGTTGAGGCCGTTGGCAGCGTCAAGCCTGGTCACTTGCATAATGAAAGTGACTACGCTATACGGTCCACATGCAACGGACCCGCTTTACCGCCATGGACTGCCCGATCGCCCGCAGCCTCGATCGGGTCGGGGAATGGTGGAGCATCCTCATT
>JBAUXQ010000948.1:0-2713 GCA_049584355.1 Roseiarcus sp.
CACGAAATCGCCCGCCTGGCTTCGCAGGAACAGGGCTGACCTCAATGGCGGCGCCCGCAGCGGCGCCGCCATCGCCTCATTCCCGGCTGTAGTCGTCGTCGATGCGAACGATATCGTCCTCGCCGAAATAGCTGCCGGTCTGAACTTCGATCAGTTCCAGGTCGATCTTGCCGGGGTTGGCGAGGCGATGGGTCGAGCCGATCGGAAGATAAATCGATTCGTTCTCGTGCACATGCTCGGCCTTGCCGTTGAGCGTCACCTCGGCCGCGCCGCGCACGATCACCCAATGCTCCGCCCGATGATGGTGCTTCTGCAGCGACAGGCGCCCGCCGGGCCTGACGACAATGCGCTTGACCTGGTAGCGCGAACCCTGGTCGACGCTCTGATAATAACCCCATGGCCGGTATATCCGCACATGCTGGGTCGCTTCGGGCTGGCCTTCGGCCTTGAGCCGCTCGACCAGCGCCTTGACTTTGTCCGTCTGTGACCGGTCGGCGACCAGCACCGCGTCGCGGGTGGCGATGACGACGACGTCGCGAAGGCCGATCACGGCCGCCAGCTGCTCTTCCGAACGTACGAGAACGTTCTCCGAATCGATCGTGACCGCCCGCCCGCGAAAGCTGTTGCCGCGGGCGTCGCGCGGGCTTAGGCGCCAGACCGCCGACCACTCGCCGACGTCCGACCAGCCGACGTCGGCTCTCAGCACCGCCGCCTTGTCGGTTCGCTCCATAACCGCGTAATCGATCGAGGTCTTCGGCGCCCGCGCGAAGGAAGCATGGTCGAGGACGACGAAACCGAGGTCCTTTTTCGCCTCCACGACCGCGGCCGTGGCCGCGGCGGCGATCTCGGGCTCGAAGCGGGCGAGCTCGTCGAGCATGACATCGGCGCGGAAGACGAAATTGCCCGAGTTCCACAGGTAGCCGTCCTCGATGAACGCGCGCGCGCGTTTTTCGTCCGGCTTCTCCACGAATCGCTCGATCCGCCGCACGCTGGAGTCGATCGCGAGCGGCTCAGCCGGGTGAATGTAGCCGTAGCCGGTCGCCGGGTGATCCGGCGTGATGCCGAAGGTGACGATTTCGCCGGCCGCCGCGACGTCGAGCGCCTCAGCGCACAGCCGGGCAAATTGCTTTCCGTCCTCAAAGACGTGGTCGGCTGCGAGCACAGCCACGACCGTCTTCGGATCGCGGGCCGCCGCCCAGGCGGCCGCGGCGCCGACCGCGGCCGCGCTGTCACGCCGCTCCGGCTCGAGCAGGATCGTCGCCTCGGCGCCGATCTCCCTCAGCTGCTCGGCGACCCGAAAGCGATAGTCGAAATTGGTGATGACGACCGCCGGATCGAACACCGCCGGATCGCCAACCACGCCGACGATCGATTGAAACGTCGAACGCTGGCCGATCAGCGGAATGAACTGCTTCGGCAGGCTTTCGCGCGATTCCGGCCACATGCGGGAGCCCGATCCGCCGCACATGATCACAGGCAGGATTTTGGTCATTCTTGTCCCCGCACATTAGCTAGCGGCGTCCGGAATCGTCTTGCCCGGCGCGTCTCCTCTGCAATAGGGGCTTCGCCAAGGCAATGCCCGCCTCGCCGTCGAGCGTTCACGCCTTGCGCGGCGATCGGGCGGGGCGGCGCACGGAAGCCAAGGCGGCCACGCCGGCGGCGGTGACCGCGAGCGCAACCGCGAACGCGGCAAACGCGGTCGGCAGCGACAGCATCTGGGCGATCGCGCCCGTAACCAGCGGCGCCGGCAGACGGGTCAGCGCGCTGAACAGCGAAGCGGAGGCGAGCCCGACCGCGGGACCGGCTTCCGACTGGCGCGCGGCAAGCGCGAAGCTGCACGGAACGATGGGACCGGTGCCGACGCCGATCAAGGCGAAACCGGCGACGCTCGCCGCAAAACCGGCCTGAGCGCCGACCAGGGCGAAGCCGGCGGCCGCGATCGCGAACGAGGCGACAATGATGCGAAGATCGCGGATCCGAAGCCGAATCGCGTCGGCGTTGAAGCGCAGCCCCGCCTGGCAAGCGGAAAAGAACGCCGCGCCGAGGCCGGAAATCGCCGCCAGCCTCGGCGCTTCCTCACGCAAGAGGAGCGTCGACCACAGCGAAGCCGCCAGTTCCGCCGCGATCGAGACGCCGATGACGACGCCGAGCGCGATCAGGGCGGGGGCGAACGACAATCCGCTCCGCCCCGATACCCCGACCGGCGCCGGAACGGGACGGTCGGTCCGCGCCGCGCGATCATAGGCGACGCCGGCGCCCGCGAGCGCCAGCGCAGCGATAATTCCAGCCGCCCAAGGCGCGGGACCGGCGGCGATCAGGCTGCCGAGAATCGCGCCGATCGCCATGCCGGCCGAAGCGGCGGCGTGCAGGCGGGCGAGGATCGGGCGACCGAGTCGCCTTTCAATCCGGGCGCCCTCCGCGTTCATGGTGACGTCGACGATGCCGCCGAGGAACCCCGCGGCGATCAGGGCGGCGGCGACCCAACCCTTGCTGGAGGCGTTGAGCAATCCGCACAGAGCCGCGCCGTAGACGATGGCGCTCGCCGGCAAAACCCGCTCGACGCCGAAGCGATGGGCGAGCGCCCCGCCGGCCGACATGGCGATGAGATAGGCGCCGGTATAGACGGTGAGCAGGATTCCGAATGTCGCCGCGTCGACGCCAGCGCGGGTCAGTATCGCGCCGGACGCGCCGCCCCACAGGCCGAGGCCGAGGC
>JBAUXQ010000949.1:0-1851 GCA_049584355.1 Roseiarcus sp.
GACGCGCCGCTGAGGCTTGAGATGGTCGAATTGGTCTTCATGTCTTCCTCCCACACGCGCCATCTCTCAGTGAGACCGGCGCCTCGCTATTCCTTACACGATTAGATCGGATATTGCCCGCGCCCGCAGCCGCTCGGCGAGCGGGGCTTTCGCGGATCGCGCCGCTCGCTGGAGCGGCCATAGCCGGTCGCCTTGGCCGAGGCAAGGCTCAGATGGCGAGAAACCGCCCGGCCCGCGGCTTGACGGCCGCGCCGGCGCAAAGTCAGTCTCGCCCGATCGCGAAGCGCAGGGAGGCCTAAATGTTCGGGATCGAGAGGCATGTCCAGGGCGCGATCGTCGCCGCGCTCGCCTTAGGCGCGCCCCCATTCGCCTGCCTGGCCTCAGCCGCGAGCGGCGCTGCCTTTTGCTCCTCCGCCGCCGCGCCGCGCGCCTCGATTCCCGTTCCGCGCGAACTCGAGGCTGAGGTCGCAAAAGCGTTCGACATTTCGGTCGATCTCGCCCGTAACGCCGCTTTTGTGCGCTGCGCCGGAACCAAACTTCTGGCTTGCTGGATCGGCGCCAACCTGAACTGCGGCAAAGTGAACGCGCGCCGCTCGCTGCCGGGCGCGAGCGAATTCTGCCGCGCCAACCCCGACGCGGATGTCGTTCCGATGGCCGCCACCGGCCACGACACGATCTACGACTGGCGCTGCGTCGGCGGGCGCGCGGTCGCTACGAAAACTGTCGTCGCCGTCGACCGGCAAGGCTATGATGCTGGCAACTGGAAGGAGATCGACCGGTAAGACAGCCTCGCGGCCGGCGGTCTTGAACTCGCGCAAGGAAGCGGGAAAAATGTAGGATGGCCCGCGATCCGGGAGCAAGGATCGCGATACGCGGCTTCAAGCGCGCGCGCCCCAAGGCGTCGCAGGTTCAGCAAAGCGTTCGACAAGGAGGAAGCCCATGAAGTTTCGACCGTTGCATGATCGCGTCGTCGTCAGGCGCATCGACGCCGAGGAAAAGACCAAAGGCGGCATCATCATTCCCGACACCGCCAAGGAAAAGCCGCAGGAGGGCGAAGTGATCGCCGTCGGTCCCGGCGGGCGGGACGAAAGCGGCAAGCTCACTCCGATCGACTTGAAGGTCGGAGACCGCATCCTGTTCGGCAAATGGTCGGGCACCGAGATCAAGCTCGACGGCGAAGAGCTCCTCATCATGAAGGAGAGCGACGTGATGGGAGTCGTCCAGGGTCAAGCGGCGACAAATCGGCCGGCGCCAGCCCGCAAGAAGGCCTGACGCCGGACCGTTCCAATCAAGCGAAGAAACCATCGAACCGGAGGAAACGACCATGGCTGCCAAAGAAGTGAAGTTTTCCCGCGACGCCCGCGACAGTTTGATTCGCGGCGTCGACATCCTCGCCAATGCGGTCAAGGTGACTCTTGGCCCGAAGGGCCGCAACGTCGTTATCGAGAAGTCCTACGGCGCGCCGCGCGTGAGTAAGGACGGCGTGACCGTCGCCAAGGAAATCGAGCTTAAGGACAAGTTCGAAAACATGGGCGCGCAAATGGTACGCGAGGTCGCCTCGAAGCAAAGCAGCGCGGCGGGCGACGGTACGACGACCGCAACGGTCATCGCCCAGGCGATCGTCAAGGAGGGAGCGAAAGCGGTCGCCGCCGGCGCCAACCCGCTCGACCTCAAGCGAGGCGTCGACGCGGCGGTCAAAGCCGTCAGCGCGCACCTGGAGAAGAACAGCCGCAAGATCACCAAGTCCGACGAGATCGCCCAGGTCGGCACAATCTCGGCCAACGGCGACAAATCGATCGGCAAGATGATCGCCGACGCGATGCAGAAGGTCGGCAACGAGGGCGTCATCAC
>JBAUXQ010000950.1:0-9053 GCA_049584355.1 Roseiarcus sp.
TGTCCTGCGCTTTGGCGACCATGCGCCCCAGCGCGCCCGCATCCTCGATCGCCTGAGCCGCGCCCTGTGCGAGGAATGGGACCATCGGATGAGCCGCATCGCCGACCAGCGCTGCGCGCCCGAGCGAAAAAGAAGGAATTGGCGGACGGCAGTAGAGAGGCCAGGCCCGCCATTGGACGGGCGCGCCTACCAGCGCGCGCGCTTCCTCGGACCATCCCGCGAACGCACGCTCAAGAGTTGATCGGTCGGCCGCCCCATCCCATTGCGGATCGCCGCCGCCTGCCCGCGATGGGGACCTGACGGTCGCCACCAGATTGATGATCAATCCGCGCCGCAAGGGATACTGAACCAGATGCGCCTCAGGTCCCAGACGCAGAACAATTTCGCTTCTCGCCCAGCGAGGTTCAGCGTCCTCGGCATTGACAAGGGCGCGATAGGCGACGCGTCCAGTAAAGTCGGTCCGATCCGGCTGGCCGAAGCCCAATCCGCTGCGCACCTGAGAGCGCAGACCGTCTGCGCCGATCAGGAGATCAGCCTGGTCGCGCGCTGCCGTGAGGCCACGTTGCAGACGAACTGAAATAGTGTCGCCATTGGCCGCAAATCCGGTAACGGTCGTGCCGAGTGAGAATTCGATGCCCGATTGAGCGCTGACCGCTTCGACCAGCGCGGTCTGCAGGTCGGCGCGGTGAATGACCAGATATTCGGCGCCCCAGCGGCGCTCGGCGTCGTCAAGGGGCAGACGCATCAGTTTGGCGTTATCCGAACCGCGCAGCACCAGAACGGCGGGGGGCTTCGAAGACAAACGGCGCACTCGTTCGAGCACGCCGAGTTGGGCTAAAATTCGGGTTGCGTTCGGGGTGATTTGGAGTCCAGCTCCGAATTCCTCAAGCTTGTCCGTTCTCTCGTAAATCGCGACGTTGAAGCCCGCCAGCGACAACGCCATTGCCGCAGCAAGTCCGCCGATTCCCGCGCCAGCGATGATCGCACGCGGCGGCAAGCGTCACGCGACGTCGCTCAACTCGCATTCGGCGGGCGAGCAAGATCCATTCAGTCCGCCATCATACACGAATCTCGTTGAACAATAGGAACAGATCGCCTCGACGTCTGATCCCATGTCGATGAATATGTGAGGATGATCAAACGGCGGCTTTGCGCCCGTGCACATGAACTCTTTCACCCCAACCGTGATCGAAGGGAGGCCGAGATCATTGTGAAAGTGCGGAATGAGGCGATCCGCCATTGCGAGGTCCTCCTTAGCGGCGCTGACCTTAAAGCATGTTCGAAACCGCTACACCAGGGCTGGGCGACGGATCCACGCACCCAGCCTGCCGGTCTCGGCCAAATGGACGTGCAGACCGAGGGCCGAAGAGATGTCGCCATCCGGTGCGCCAATCTGCGGGACCAGTCGATGTATTCAAACATTAGGATGTGAGAAAATGTGTTAGGTAAACAAAGGAAAGTGGCAAAGGTATAGAAACCTGTCATGCGCTCCGAGGAGTCATCAAACGAAGCGGCTAGACGGGAATGACGTCGACTTCCACTTCGAGCCGGTGTCGCCCAGACGACAGAACCATGCTTTCGATGGGGGAGACGTCGGAGTAGTCCCGACCCCTGGCGACGACAATGTGGTCGTTCTGGATCGACGTTGCGTTCGTGGGGTCGAAGTCTCTCCAACCGAGCGACGCGCCGCACCAAACCGATACCCACGCATGAGTCGCGTCGGCGCCCGCGAGACGTTCTTTGCCGGGCGGTGGGATGGTGCGAATGTAACCGCTTACATAAAGCGCCGGCAACGCAATGCCGCGCACTGCGGCGATCATGATATGGGCGAAATCCTGGCAAACGCCCCGTCGGCGATCAAAGGCTTCGGCCGCTGGCGTATTGACCTCAGTCGCCTCTGGATCATAGGTGAAGTCGGACCGAATGCGCCGAGCCAAGTCGCTCGCCGCCTCAAAAATCGGACGGTGCGGACCGAAGCTCTGTTTGGCGTAGGCGGTCGCTTCGTCGAAAAGCGCAACACGACGGGACGGGTAGAGCGCGATTGCTGGGCAGTCGGCATCAAGAGACGTCATCGCGATCGCCTCGGCGCCAACGGCCTCCCAAGCTGGGCTTCGAGTCAGCGGAGGCGTTCGATTGACCCGTACGCGTGATGACGCTGTGATCGAGAGTTGCCGGTGAGGCTTCTCGATCCGCAGGCTCGTGACGCGGTTGCCGAACGGGTCGAGCCGTTCGGTCAGAGGCTGCGAAATCGGATCAGTGACGATACTGAAGCGTTGAACTTCTTGACCGTCGCCGGAACGGGGGGCAAGTCGCAACACCCCGGTTGTGAGCTCGACGATCGCTCCGTAGCTATATCGCGTGAGATGCGTGATCTCGTAGATCACTCGAATCCCGTAATTTTCTCCGCGCGACCCTGACCGGCCCCTTGGAGGAAGTACCGGCCAGCGATCGCGTTAGCCAATGCAAGCAGTTCTTGCTCGACCGTCAAAATACGTGCGTCATCGACCAATTCGGCTCGTTCGGCGGTCAGTTGGGCTCGCAGAAGTGTCGTCAGCCGTCTTGGCTCTTCGAGCATCCCGTCTCGACGCAGGATAGGAAGCGTGCTGATTCCTTCGTCGATACGATTGACCTGAAACGCAACGGATCGTGGATTGAACGGATCCAGCAACGCCATGTCGCGAACAGGCGCCAGCGCCATGCCGACGAGGTACCTTGAGCGGTAAGTGATCTGTGAATCGATAAGATCGAGCATCACTCCAAGCGAGTGCTCGGTTGCGTCATGAGCGGCGAATTGCCGCAACAAACGACACGTGTTTGCTCCTCGCTCGAGGCATCGTCCCATCTCATAGAAGACCCAGCCTGCGCCGCGGTTGAAATTTTCGTCGAACAATCCTGAAAGCGCCGCAATCGTGGTCAACGCCTCGTCGGCTAGATCGACAATTTCGCCGGCGGAAGGACGCCTCTCTCGCGCCGGCTTGAGCGTAACTTCGAGACGGCCAATCAAGGCCCAGGTCTGATGCGTTAGCCTCTCTCGAATAACCGAGGCCGCGTTGCGAGCTGAATGGGCGAGCGATAATGCGGAGCCGTAATTGGCCGCACTGCGCAGTCCCTGCTCGCTGGCCGCGGCCGCCCCTTTCGCGGGCGTTGTCGGATCGACCGCGCCCCAACCGACGAGAATGCCCACGAGACGATCGAGGGACTGGCGGCCGAGTTGCACCGGAGTGTCCGGGTCAACTGACCGCGCGCTGAGACAACGCACGACGCGCAGCGTGGCTTCAGCTCTTTCGAGGTAGCGGCCGAACCAGAAAAGGCTATCCGCGGCGCGACTTGGGAGGTTTCCCAGAAGACGCGTAATTCGCGCGCTTTCGGGAGAGGGAAGGAGGCTTGAGACCTCGACCGGATTTTCAGCGAGCACCCAGACATCCGCAGACTCGACGCCATCGCCCATCGCAACAGCGCGCGCGTCGGCGCGATCCGAAATTCGGCAAAATCCGCCAGGCATGACGCGCCAGCCGTCCGTCGTGGCGGCGCAGTATACGCGCAAAACGAACGGCCGCGGTTCGAGTTTTCCTTCCATCCAGCGCGGCGTTGTGGACAACCGAACAATATCTTGTCCGACATAGTCGATTCCGCGCACGGCGATTGAATCACGCAGCCGCTCGCGTTCATTCGCCTGCATTTCAGCCGCGACTACGCTCGATTGGCCGTTCAGTCCAGGCAGTTCGTCGCCGAAGGCCGCGGCGATCGAGATTTTGTCGAACTCATCGAGGACCCTCTCTCGCTCCCGCGACTGTCCGCACCACCAAGTCGCGATGTTGGGAATAAGCAAGTCCTGGTCGAGCAAGCGCCGCGCAAGTACAGGCAAGAATGCCAGAAGCGCGCGCGACTCGACGAGACCTGCGCCTGGCATGTTCTCGACCGCGACGCCGCCGTTTCGTATCGCCTCAAGGAGACCCGGCACGCCGATGCGAGAGGACGCGTTCAGCTCGAGGGGATCGCACCAGTCTGCGTCAATATGACGCCAGATGACGTCGCACTGCTTAAGGCCGGCGATCGTGCGGACAAAGATGCGCCCGTCGCGCATGACGAGATCTTCGCCTTCCACCAGCAGAAAGCCGAGATAGCGCGCCAGATAGGCCTGTTCGAAATAGGTTAGACCCAGAGGACCGGGGGTCAGGATGCTGATGCGCGGCTCGGCTCTCTGCCCTGACGACTTCAAACCTGCGCTCAAGGATCGAAAAAATGGCGCCAGCCTTTCTACGTTGAGCTGGGCGTAAAGATCTGGAAACGCCTGGGAAACCACGAGCCGGTTTTCCAATGCGTACCCGCAACCTGACGGCGCCTGCGCTCGGTCACTCAATGCCCACCAGGAGCCGTCTGGACCGCGGCCGATGTCCACTGCGTAAAGACGAAGCCACCGCCCTCCTGGCGGTCTTACGCCGCGCATCGCCGCGATGTAGTCCTTCGAGCCGGTAAGAGCGGGGAGGGGGAGCGCGCCTTCGGCTATCAGACGACCTTCCCCATAGACATCAGCAAGCACTCGCTCCATCAACTCGGCGCGCTGGGCGACGCCCGTTGCAATTCCGCGCCACTCCTCCTCCGTCAGGAGCAACGGCATTCGACTGATCGGCCAGACGCGCTCGTCCTTTTCGCCTGCGACTCGGTATGACAGCCCTCGATTTCGAATCCGCCGATCGGCTGTCGCAAAGCTTTGTTGAATTTCGTTCGGCTCATACTCTGCCAGCGCGGATAGCATCCGTCGCCAATGCGGACGACTCAGGCCATGAGGGTCGATGAATTCGTCTGGAATGCCCGGTAGTGGCGCGTAGTCGCGGGTCCAGGCTTCAAACCGTTCCAACCCGGAGGTTTTGTCGGCTACCGCCGAAAAGAATCGTCCTGGCAAGCGAGCCCCATCGATCGGTGGTTCACGACTCAAGCCACCGCCCGTCCCCGAAAGCGGCCGAGCTCAATATGCCTGCTGTCCGGGCCACAGGCCAGCAGGCATCCAAAAATCCCTGATTGCTTGATTCGGGAGATTCGAGGTCGTGACCCGTCATCTTAGTCTTGCGCCCGCACTCTCTGCATGGAACGACCGGTGTGGCGCTTACGCGCCTCCGCGCATTGTGAGACACAAAAGAATGAACCGTATCCGGGAAATCCCAGCGATATTCATTGTCATGGTTGCAATGTCTTGCTCGGCGAGCGCCGGTCCTTCTGACCCGGATCTGATTTTCAGAAAATCGACGACCTTTAAGTTACTGACGCCCAATGACAAACTGGCGGTCTATGGCATTGACGATCCGTT
Organism: Roseiarcus sp.; assembly: GCA_049584355.1. Taxonomy (GTDB): domain Bacteria; phylum Pseudomonadota; class Alphaproteobacteria; order Rhizobiales; family Beijerinckiaceae; genus Roseiarcus. Next base: position 5,306 of record JBAUXQ010000950.1, read on the forward strand.
GGTCGATGGCGTTGCATGTCACTACACGAGCCCCGAAAAAGGCGGACTCTCGGGCGCTCTCGGCTTGGCGGAACAGACGTCGGACATTTCGCTGTCGTGTCGACAATATGGTCCAATCAAGTTTAAAGGAACGTTTGCCCAGGGAGATGTTGTCTTCAGTGAGCGCCGATCGCTCATATTTAAAAAGATGCAAATCGTGAGGGGATGCGATACGAGACGTAATATTCTGGTTTATATGACCTATAGCGACAAACTGATCGAGGGCTCGCCGAAGAACTCCACTTCAACTGTACCGATTCAGCCTTGGGGAGCCGGGGATAACGAAACGCAAAAATGTGCAGATTTCGTACGATAAACCTCTTCGTGGTCAATTGCGCGAGTTAGATTGTCGCGTGCCAAGACAGACTTGGAGAGCGTTGTTCAGACACTTTCGAACGGCCGTCGTTGAAATGGTTAAGATCCGCCACTGGAACCAATTTCGAGCAAGCCCCTCGTCACACTGCCGCTGGTGGGCAGAGTTGGAATGAGACAGGCTTGCAAGGAGTGGTAGATATCCACTTTGCCAAAGAACGGCCCAGAGCTCGGCCGCAATGCATCGTCGATCTGTGCTCGCCAACCCCCGTTCTCGCGGTCGATGAACCGGGTGGCGATGAAACTCCAAATTTGACGGTACCAGCGCTCGTAAATAGGATCGCCGTCAATCGCGTTGAGAAAAGCACTCGCTCCAATCCCTTCGCAACACGGCCACCAATACCGGTCTTGAACTAGGGGATTGCCGTCCCAATCGAGAGTATAAAAAAAGCCTCCTTTGTCATTATCCCACCCATCCCTCACCGCCTGGCCGAATAGCGCCCTTGAACATTGGGGAAGCCAATTTAGTTTCCGGCCGCCAAGCTCCCATAACTGGAGCAGCAGCCGTGACCATTCGAGCCAATGGCCGGGAGTGGTTCCGTAGGGACGGAACGTTGGGTTGCCGGAATAAGCCCGATTTATTATCCACTGATCTGTGAAATGTTCAGGAAGCCGCCAGCCGTTCGCAGCAGCATGGCGACGGACAATGAGGTCGGCAATTCGCTCCGCCATGCTTAGGTATGTGGAATCGTGTGTTGCCTCGAACGCGGCCATTAGCGACTCTGTCAGATGCATGTTCGAGTTTTGGCCGCGATAACTATCGTAGGACCGCCAATCGCGGGTAAATTCCTCCGCGACCGCCCCGAACTGCTCCTCCCAAAATCGCTCCCTTATGACGGTCGAGACGTCATCGAGAAGTCGGTCGGCGTCTGGATGGCCCGCGACCTTGGCGCTCGATGCGGCCAAAAGAGCGAATGCATGACCATATGCCTGTTTGGTGCTGTCTGAAGGCCCGTCATACCCGATACCCCAATAGTAACCTCCATGCTCAGGGTCGCGATGGTCGTTCCACAAAAAATCCATTCCATGATCGATGATAACGTCGGCGCCCGGCCGGCCCATCAGATGGGCGATCGCGTAGGCGTGAGTGATTCTGGAGGTCGCGAAGAGGTACCGGGCCGGCTTCACTGCCGCACCGTAACCTGGCGCGGTCGGTCGCCCTTTGTCGTCAAGATCGTAGAAGCCGCCGAGAGGGTTGATAATTTTACGATCGAAAAACGAAAATAGCGCTTCTGCCTCCCGCAAAAGCCAACTCCGGTGGCTCGCGAGTGCGATCCACTTGTCGTTCGGCGATTCAAGGGGAAGATTAACCATGTCGAGCGTTGAGCGTGAGCCTCGTCCCTGCTGGTTTGCGCGATTCGCCGGATTCGTCGCCGGATTGAAAGCGGATGCTAGCCGCGGAGAAACGCTGTTGCTCCGCCATATCGAAAGCGGGGAGTCAATACCGCCGCGGGTTCACTTCCCGAAGGCAACGCAGCCCTTTTGCACGGCCCCTAACTGAGCGTATCAAGGCGGGAAAAGAACGAGGCGAGACCGAACGATGAACGTGCTAATTCTAGGTTCCGGCGCTCGGGAGCACGCGTTGGCCTGGGCATGCGCCAAGTCGCCACTAATTGGGAACCTTTTCGTTGCTCCTGGCAATCCGGGTTGCGCAACTGTCGCGCAGACTGTGCCGCTGAGCTTAACTGACAGCGCAAAGGTCATCGCATTTTGTCGAGCGGAATCGATTGATCTGGTGGTGGTTGGGCCCGAAGGACCTCTGGTGTCCGGACTTGCGGACGATCTCGCAGCCGCCGGCATATCGTGCTTCGGGCCGACGAGAGAGGCGGCGAAGCTAGAAGGATCAAAGGGATATGCAAAGGACTTCTGCCGCGAGTTTGGTATTCCGACCGGGGCTTATCGACGATTCCGAGAGCCAAATGAGGCAAAGGCGCATATCCGTAGCCTTGGCGTGCCCATTGTGGTCAAAGCGGACGGACTTGCCGCGGGTAAGGGCGTTGTCGTCGCGAACACGCTCGAGGAGGCGGAGGACGCAGTTGACACCTTTTTGTCCGCGGGAGCGGCGATCGTGGTCGAGGAGTTCCACGAGGGCGAGGAGGTCTCATTCTTCGCTCTATGCGACGGCGTTACCGCTATTCCTTTCGCTAGCGCGCAAGATCACAAGCGTGTGGGGGATGGCGATACGGGCCCCAATACCGGCGGAATGGGCGCCTATTCTCCGCCGCCTCTAATGACGCCGGAATTGACTCAACGCGTCATGCGCGAAGTGATCGGGCCAACGTTGCGCGGAATGAACGAAAGAGGATCGCCCTTTCGAGGCGTGATATTTGCAGGCTTGATGATCGATGGACATGGTCCAAAAGTAATCGAATTCAATGTCCGGTTCGGGGATCCGGAGGCGGAGGTTATCCTACCGCGCCTAAAGGACGACTTGCTGCCGCTTCTTGTCGCTTGCGTGAACGGGACTCTGGGCGGCGACCCTCCGAGGTTTTACTCGGATACGGCGCTGGTCGTCGTAATGGCGGCCCGAGGATATCCCGGCGAACCGGTTCGCGGTTCGAGAATCAATGGGATCGAAGATGCGGAGGCAGCTCCCGGGGTGGTTGTCTTTCATGGCGGCACGCGCGAGGTCGACGGGGCGATATTCGCCGACGGCGGCCGCGTATTAGCGATTACTGCGCTCGGCAGCAATGTCGCTGAAGCGCAAAGGCGAGCATATGGGGCGGTGGATCGCATAAAATGGCCGGAGGGATTCTGCCGACGCGATATTGGTTGGCGGGCGATCGGGCGCGAAAGCGGATAGCAGACGCTGTGGACGGAAGCCGCGATCCCATACCAAATGTTCGTCGACCGAGGATAGCGATCGCGCTCGGAGGCGGTGGCGCACGAGGAATTGCCCATGTCTTGGCGCTAGAAGCCTTGGACGAAATGGGGATTCGCCCCGTAGCCATCGCCGGCACGTCGATGGGAGCTGTCGTCGGCGTCGCCTATGCCGCGGGAATCGAAGGGCGGGCCATTCGGACCCACATATTGCGGGTTTTGCGCAACCGCTCCGACTTCATGGGCAAGCTTTTGCGGGCGCGAGTCGGGCGCTTCGCTGACCTCGTTCTCCGGGGCCGTGGCAACACTGTGCTGCTGGACGCCGAGATTTGCCTTGACTTGTTTTGGCCCTCCGGGAGGGGATGTCCCGCTGTCTGTTGAAATTATCGAAGCGGTCGTTGCGCATTGAAATTTACGCAGCCTCGGCGATTTGAACAAGCGCCTCGTCGGAAGTCGGCTGTTGGCCTTGCTTTGCAAGAGCAGCGCGAAGAGCTGGCAGATGCTTGCATGCCTTCAA
>JBAUXQ010000951.1:0-4613 GCA_049584355.1 Roseiarcus sp.
GGAACAGGCGCCGCTAGCCGCGCGCGGCGTTCAAAACGCCAGGGCGTTCTACGCCAGCCATAAGCGCACCGTGCTGCTCGGCGTCGCACTCGCGATCGCGGCGACGGTCGCCGTGCGCGCCGTCGGGGTGCGGGCGCCGTTTCTGCAACGGTCAGAATTGAACGGGCAGGCGGTCAAGGCCGCCAAGGTCGAGGCCTCGCCGCTCAAGCCGCCCGCGCTTGCCGGCGCGATGAAGCCGATCAACCCGGCGGTCGACCGGGCGCCAACCGCTTCGATTCCTCAACCGCCCGCCAAGCCGGACGCGGCCGTCCTTCCGCCGCGGAGCGCGCCTTCGCCAGCCGAGCTGCTTGCGGCGATCTCACCCGGGATTTCTTCGAGCCTGCGCGACGCTGTCGCGGCTGGCGCTCCGGCGGCGCAATACGAGCTCGCGCTGCGCCTGTTCGAAGGCCGCGGGCTGCCCAAGGATCAACCGGCGGCCGCGCGGTGGTTCGAGCGCGCCGCGTCGCTCGGCCTCGCCCCGGCGCAGTATCGGCTTGGTTCGATGCTCGAGAAGGGCATTGGCGTCCCTCCCGATCGCGCGGCGGCCAAAGGCTGGTATCTCAAGGCGGCGGAGGCCGGCAACGCGCGGGCCGCCCATAATCTGGCGGTTATGGACGCCGAGCCGGCCGGCGACGAGCCGGACTACGTCGAAGCGGCCAAATGGTTCCGCAAGGCGGGCGAGTTCGGCGTCCGCGACAGTCAGTACAACCTCGCGATCCTCTACGCCCGCGGCCTGGGAGTTGAGCAGGACCTGCGCCAGTCGTGGATGTGGTTCTCGCTCGCCGCTCAGCAGGGCGACGCGGACGCCGCCAAGAAGCGCGATGAGGTCGCCGCCAAGATGGACCCGGTCTCGCTCGCCGCCGCGGCGGAAGCCCTGGCGAAATTCAAGTCGCTCAAGCTCGATCCGGCGGCCAACGAGGTCACGGCCCCGCCGGGCGGCTGGGACGCCGGGCTGGGGACGGCCCCCACGAGCGCGCCCGTGAGCCAATCCCCGCCGCCGATCGGGGGCGCTCGTCAGCAAACGCCCCTTTGACGGAACGTCCGGGGCGCTGGGCTCTTTTCCCCGCCGTCCCGGGCCTTCCGTCATCGCGCTTCAAGGTTGCCGCGAGGACGACATGGAACCCCCGCTCGCAGGCGCCGAGCCCCGGCTGCGCTTGCGCCTCATCGGCCTGACCGATCTGCACGCCAATCTCTATCCGTACGACTATTATCGTGATCGTCCGGACAACTCGGTCGGCCTCGCTCGCGCCGCCTCGCTGATCGCTGAGGCGCGAAGCGAATGCTCCAACTGCCTCCTTTTCGACAACGGCGACATTCTCCAGGGCACGCCGCTCGGCGACTTCGCCGCCGCGGCGATCATCAGGGACGCGAGGGCGATCCATCCCGTGATCGCCGCCATGAACAGGCTCGACTACGCAGTCGCCACGCTCGGCAACCATGAGTTCAACTATGGCCTCGAGGCGCTCGAGCGCGCGTATGCGCAGGCGCGCTTTCCCGTCGTCTGCTGCAATGTCTTGAGACCCGACGGCTCGCCCTGGTTCCCGCCTTCGATCGTCATCGAGCGCGACTTCGTCGACGAGTCCGGGACAGCACGCCGGCTCAAGGTCGGCGTGATCGGCGTCGCCCCGCCGCAGATCGCGCAGTGGGACGAGGCCCATGTCCGCGGACGCCTGAGGACTATCGATATCGTCGAGGCGGCGCGGGCGGAGGTTGGCGGACTTGAAGGCCGCGTCGATCTCATCGTCACATTGTGCCATTCCGGCATTTCCCGGCTCGCTTCCGCGCTGGGGGAGGAGAACGCCGGGCAGGACCTCGCCAGGCTTCACGGCGTCGACGCGGTATTCCTCGGCCACCAGCACCTGCTGTTTCCCGGCGAGGACTTTGCCGGCTTGCCCGGCGCCGACGCCGAGCGCGGAATGCTCCACGGCAGGCCCGCGGTCATGGCCGGATTCTGGGGCAGCCATCTCGGCGTCATCGATCTCGGGCTTAAGCTCGACGCTGGCCGCTGGCGGGTTCAGCAAGCGCAGGTTGAGGCCCGGCCGATCGCCCGGCGCGACGCCAGCGGCGCCGCGATCGCGCTCGTCGAATCTGACGCGTCGGTGCTCGACGCCGCCAGAGCCGCGCATGCGGCGACGCTTGACTATGTGCGCACGCCGGTCGGCCGGCTCGCGACGCCGCTGCACACCTATCTCGCGATGATCGCCGACGATCCGACGGTTGAGCTTGTCAACGAGGCCCAGCGCGCTTACGCCGCGCCGCTGGTTGTGGCGCGAGCCGACCTCGCCTCGCTGCCGGTTCTCTCGGCCTCGGCGCCGTTCAAATGCGGTGGGCGCGGCGGACCGGACTTCTACACCGACATCGCCGAGGGTCCGATCGCGATCAAGGATGTGGCCGACATCTACCCGTATCCCAACAGCGTGCGGGTGGTGAAGGTCGACGGCGCCACGCTCGGGGAATGGCTCGAGCGATCGGCGTCGATATTCCGCCGGATCGATCCTGCGTCTTGCGACGAGCAGCCGCTGCTGGGTCCCGCCTTCGCCTGCTATAATTTCGACGTGATCGACGGCGTCCAATACGCCATTGATGTGACCGAGCCCGCCCGCTACGACGAATCGGGCGCGCTCGTCGCGCCGCAGGCGCGCCGCATCCGCGATCTCACTTTCAACGGCGCCCCCATCGATCCGGGACAGGCGTTTCTCGTCGTCACCAACAACTATCGCGCCAGCGGGGGCGGCGGTTTCCCGGGCTGCGACGGAACGAGCGTGGCGATCGAGGCCCCCGACGCCAATCGCGACGTCGTCCTCAAATACATTGAGAGCGTGACCGAAGTCGCGGCGAAGTCAGACGGCAATTGGCGCCTGGCGCCCTGGCCAAGTACGGTGGTTGCGACCTATCTGACCTCGCCGGCGGCGGCCGCGCTTCCGGCGCCGCTGGGCCTCACGCTGACCTCGATGGGCGGCGCGCCCGGAGGCTTCCTGAAATTGCGGGTCGAGACGGCGTGAGCGCCCGACCGGGATCACTGCGACAATGACGTTGCTTCCGCCGCGGTGTCCACCGACTTCTCGCGCGTTGTCGGATCGACGATTTGAGCGGGCGCCGCGACGGCGCCGGTAGCGACGCCGGCGGCGACGCTGATCGCGCCACCCGTGAACGTGCCGAGCGATTCGACCAGGCCCGCCTTAGCTTCGGTGAGCGTCTGGCCCTCGGCCAGGCGCTCCCCGATCGCGCCGACAACGTCGCCGCTCGCGAACCTGCCGTGGTTGGTGATGTCGTTGGAAGCGAGGCCGGTCAGGTCGATGACGTGCACCCTGCCTTGCTCCAGAATCGAACGGTACGGCTCTTTGGTGGGATCGAGCGCGCCAAGCCGTGTCGAATCGCGCGCCAGAAAGCTTGAAAGGCCGAGGGCCCGATCGTCCCGCGATACGAAAAGCGTGAACTGGGCGGGCCGCGGCCCGGCGTCGATTTCAGCGATCTGGCGGCGGAACACGTCGATATCGATGTCCGGCGACGCCAACATCACATCGCGAATCTTGGGCGACAGTCCGCGATCGCGGATCGACATCTGTCTCAGCGCCTCGACGACCAGGTAACTGCCCATCGAATGGGCGAGGATCGATATCGAGTCGACCGACGGATCTTTGGCCAGCGCCTGTAGCACTGTCTCCAGCGCGTCGCGCGAATACACGGCGCTGTCGCGATCATAGACGTAATCGGTCACGTTGCCGCCCGAAGGCCAGGTGAACAACACCGGCGCCACATTCACTCGCGCGTCGTGAACGATCTGGGCGAAGCGATAGACCGCTTCCTCGAAACGGGTGTTGAAGCCGTGGACGAAGATGAGAACCCTGCGCCCGGGCGTGCGCCTGATGCGCACGTCGAAGTTCGCTTTCGCCTGGGCTAGATCCATGCGGTCGGCGCGCAGGATGACGAAATCACGGTCGGGATCGCCCGGCGGCGACGACGCGAGCTGGACCTCGCCCGGCTGGCGCGCCCCATCCGGCGGGATGGAGACGACGATATCGGCGAAATCGAGTCCTCGTCCCCGGGAGCCGCCGAACATGACGCCGGGCGGCTCGACGACGGGCGCGCGCGTCGTCGCCACGAGAAGGTCGATCTGGTCGGCGTTGGGGGCGGTCGATCCGACGATAAGGGTGCCATATGGACGGCTGGAGCAGCCGGCGGCGATCGCCGCCAGTCCGATGACGCAAAGGACGGCGGCGCCGCGCCGTCGCGCCGCCATTCCCTCAACCGGCGCGCAGAACCACCGCCACGCGCGCGCGCCCCACCCCAGCCCCATCAGACGAGATCTGTTGTCAGCCGCGCTTCGGACCTACAGGAGAAGACGCTGCTTGCAACGCGTATTCGATTGGCGCCGACGGATCGAACATGCCGGTTTTCGCCGGCTCGGCCGGCTTCTGGCTCTGCGTCATGAACCAGTAGATCGCCACCAGCACGACTACGACGATGAGAATGATGGCCCACATCGGGAAGCCGCTCGACCTCGACGCCGCCGCCTGAGCGCTCCGGGCGGCGGAGCTTGCCGTCGAGCTCGCAGCGCCCGCGGCGCTCGAAAC
>JBAUXQ010000952.1:0-2607 GCA_049584355.1 Roseiarcus sp.
GCATAAACTGCCCTTCGGATTATCGCAAAGGATTGTCGGATTTTTTCGAGCCGGCACGCGTTCGGCGACCCGGACATGCGAGCGGGCAACCCGGGCTGGAGAATCGTCATCCCGTGGGAAGTCCCGCCGCGCGGAGGGCCGCCGCGTCGGCTTCGACCCGCGCGGCGTCGCGGCGAATGAACTGGGTTTTGCGCCAGCCGGCGATTGTGAACTCCGGTCGCGCCGCCATCAGGCGCGCGGCCGTTCGCTTCGCTTCCTCAGGCTGGCCCTTTTCGTGGTAGGCAATCACGACGTCGGTCAGTCCGAAGCCGGGATTTCGTGCGTGATAGGCCTCGAAGGTGGCGATCGCGTCATCGGTTCGTCCGGCCTGTCGATAGGCGTCTCCAAGCGTACCCAGATAGACCGAGGGATAATTCGGGCTGAGGGAAATCGACTTCTCGCAAAGCGCGATTGCCTCTTCCGCATATCCCGACGGCAGGACAATGAAGCCGGCAAGTTGCGCCACGTCGGCCGAGCCGGGCGCCAGGTGAACCGCCTTTCTGGCGTCGGCCACGGCTTCGTCATGCCGCCCTTCCATCAGCAAGACCATGCCTGAGGTGATATGAGCGTCGGCATTGCCGGGATCGAGCTCCAGCGCCTTTTCGGCATAGCGGCGGGCCTTTGCGTGCGCGACGTCGAACGAATCTTTCCAGCCGAATCGGGCGTCCAGGCAATGGGTGAAGCCGAGCATGGCGTTGAGCGGCGCCGAATTCGGGTCGAGCGCGAGCGCTTTCTCCCAGGCGGCCTGCGCCGCCTCCCGATTGGCCCGGGTCGGAGGTTGACGAAAGTACGACATTCCTTTCGCCCAGTAGGTCCAGGCTTCGACATTGCTGGTCGTCGTGTAGTGCATCCGCGCTTGTTCGCCGTCGGTCAGCTTGACCTGCATCTCGGTCGCGAGCATCAGGGTGATCTCGTCCTGGATCGCGAAAATGTCATCGACGCCGCGGTCGTAGCGCTCGGCCCACAGGTGCGAGCCGTCGGCCGCGTCGATCAATTGCGCCGTGACCCTGATCCGGGCCCCGCTCCGGCGAACGCTGCCCTCAAGAACATAACGCACGCCGAGCTGTCGCGCCGCTTCCCGGACGTCGAGCGAACGACCTTTGTAAACGAAGCTCGAATTGCGGGCGATGATCCGAAGCCCGTCGAGCTTCGACAAGGTGGTGATGATGTCTTCGACGAGGCCGTCGCAGAAATACTCCTGCTCGGCGTCGCCGCTCATGTTCTGAAAGGGCAGTACGGCAATAGACGGCTTGCCTGACACGGAGGGCCGCTCCGCCGGCTTTTCCGCCGCGCTCGGCTCGACTGGCGCCGCCGGCTTCGCTTCGGCGGGAAGGCCGACCTGCAGGGAAAAGGCTCGAATGGGCTCGGCGATATTCTTGAGTTGGGTCGCGCCCAGATCGCTGACCGCGATGTCGAGGCGGGTCTTGACCTGCCAATAGGCTTGTTCGGAGAGGCAAATGGCGCCAGGCTTGGCGATCCCCTCGAGGCGCGCGGCGATGTTGACGCTGTCGCCCATCATATCGCCGTCGCTCTCCTCAACCACGTCGCCGACATGAATGCCGATCCGGAATTCGATTCGGCGATCGGGCGCTACGCCTGCGTTGCGTTCGACCATGGCGTTTTGCACTTCGATGGCGCAGCGCACCGCATCGACCACGCTGCGAAACTCGACCAGCGCCCCATCGCCGGTGCGCTTGAAGACGCGCCCATTGTGGACGGCGATGGTGGGGTCGATAAGATCGCTGCGCAGGGCCCGGAGCCGGGCCAAAGTGCGATCTTCGTCTGCGCCGGTGAGCCGGCTGAAACCGACGACATCGGCGGCCAGGATCGCTGCAAGCTTCCGCTTTTCCCCCACTTTTTCCCTCCGGTGTCGCGCAACCTAGCGCAACTTGCACCGACTTAGAATCGTCATCGCGAGGAGCGCAGCGACGCGGCGATCCAGGGGTCGTAGAGCCCGACGTTCTCTGGATTGCTTCGCTTCGCTCGCAATGACGAGCCTGGTGCCACCCAAACGTAACATGCTTTAGCACGACGACCCCGCCATTGCCCCGTCGCGCCGTCCGGGAATGGCCGCTGCCGGGGAGCGGTCACAAGCGCAAGCCAGGCGATTGGGTTTTGCGGCTACCGCGCGTTGCCATTGGGTGTGCGCGGTTAGCTCCCCTCGACCTCGTCCTGAGCCGGCGGCGCAAGCCGCCGTGTTGAAGGGCGATCCAGTAAGCGCCCAAGGGCAATGCCTCCTCGAGCGTCCTTCGAGACGCGCCTCCGGCGCTCCTCAGGACGAGGGGGTGGCGCGATTCCACCAGACTGCAATACGCTTTAGACGCCGTCGAGCCAGGCGAGCAGCGTCTCCAGCCACGGCGCCTCGACATGCAGCCGGAAACCCGCTTGCGTCCGCGCCAGGAGGGCGCGCAGGCCAAAGACGAAGACGGCGGCCGAGGGCGAGCCAGCGGCGAGGTCGGCCGAGGTCGCTTGCGCCAGCGCCAGCGGCGCGTCCGCGCCCGACACCTCGACCGCGGTCCAGCCATCGTCGACACTCGTTGCGCACCAGCCGCCGCGCCAGCCTTCGGG
>JBAUXQ010000953.1:0-1782 GCA_049584355.1 Roseiarcus sp.
GGCAAGCGATGGGGACGGCGGCGATTCCTTGGGGGCTTCGCGGAAGGACGGCCTTAGGCTTGGCCTGAACAATCTTTGTGGGACCGCTCGTCCTTGCGAGCCGGTCGAGGGACGATACTTGACACCCCGGCGCCGTTGGCCGCGGGATGACGGAGGCGCCGCGATGGCAAAAAAAGATGAGGTGAAGGCCGAGGGCGAATCGGCCGTTGTCGAGACCCCCGACAGCCCTCTGCTCGATCTCAGCGACGCCGCCGTCAAGCGGATGCTCAAGATCGCCAAGAAGCGCGGCTGGGTCACGCAGGATGAGTTGAACGCGGTCCTGCCGTCGGAAGAGATTTCGTCCGACCAGATCGAGGACATGAACTCGATGCTCAGCGAAATGGGCATCAATGTCGTCGAGAGCGAGGACGCGGAAGAAGCGGACAAGGAAAGCTCCGAGACCGCCGACGAGGAAGAGGCCGAAGGCGGCGAAATCGTCGAAGCCGCCAGGACGACCGCAGTCGCCACTCGCAGTTCCGAGCCGGCCGAGCGCACCGACGACCCGGTGCGCATGTACCTGCGCGAAATGGGCTCGGTCGAGCTCTTGTCGCGCGAGGGCGAAATCGCCATCGCCAAGCGGATCGAGGCCGGCCGCGAGGCGATGATCGCGGGCTTGTGCGAAAGCCCTCTCACCTTCCAGGCGATCATCATCTGGCGCGACGAGCTCAATGACGGCAAGATCCTGTTGCGCGATATCATCGATCTCGAAGCGACCTACGCCGGCCCCGACGGCAAGAAGGCGCCGAAGACCGACTATTCCGCCCCTGGCGCGCCGCCGCCGCCCAACCCGGCCCGCGACCGAATCGCGCCGGCAACCGCGCCGCAGGCGCCGCCGGAAGGCTTCGAGGGCGATCAGATCCCTCCGCCGGAGAACTTCGACGACGAGGACGATCTCGAGAATTCCGTTTCCCTGTCGGCGATGGAGGCCGACCTAAAGCCGCGTGTGCTCGAAACCTTCGACCGCATCGCCGACGCGTACAAGAAGCTGCGCCGCCTGCAGGATCAGAACGTCGAGAACAAGCTCAGGAGCGAATCGCTCTCGCCGGCCCAGGAGCGCAAATACAAGGCGCTGAAGAAGGAGATCGTCGGCGACGTCAAGTCGCTCTCCCTCAACCAGAACCGCATCGACGCCCTGGTCGAACAGCTCTACGACATCAACAAGCGCCTGATCGGCCTCGACATCCGCCTCATGCGAATGGCCGAGGCCCATCGCGTCGGGCGCGAGGATTTTCTCAGGAACTACCAGAATTCGGAACTCGACCCGAAATGGCTGCTCCGCGTCTCGAAGCTGTCGACGCGCGGCTGGAAGGACTTCATCGCCGCCGACAAGAACCCGATCAAGGAGATCCGAGCCGAAATCCAGTCGCTGGCGACCGAGACCGGGCTTGAGATCCAGGAGTTCCGCCGGCTGGTGCAAATGGTGCAGAAGGGCGAGCGGGAGGCGCGACAGGCGAAGAAGGAGATGGTCGAGGCCAACCTGCGCCTCGTGATCTCGATCGCCAAGAAATACACCAATCGCGGCCTGCAGTTTCTCGACCTGATCCAGGAAGGCAACATCGGCCTGATGAAGGCGGTCGACAAGTTCGAGTATCGCCGCGGCTACAAGTTCTCGACTTACGCCACCTGGTGGATTCGCCAGGCGATCACCCGCAGCATCGCCGATCAGGCGCGCACGATCCGCATCCCCGTGCATATGATCGAGACGATCAACAAGATCGTGCGCACCTCGCGCCAGATGCTGCA
>JBAUXQ010000954.1:0-10294 GCA_049584355.1 Roseiarcus sp.
GCGCGACCTGACGGTCGGGCGGATGATGGTTCGCTCGCCTCCGGTCTTTCCGGCCGAAGGGTCGGTGCGCAAATTTCGCGAGGCCTTTCCCCTCGGCAGCGCCAATATCGTGGTCGCGGTCGGCGAAAGCGGGCAGTATCGGGGACTGATCCACGTTCCCGAGGCGCACGCGCTCACAATTGAGAACGGCGAGGACGGCGGCCCGATCGGCGCCATCGTCCATCTCCCCGAGACTGTGCTGAATCCGGATGACGACATCGGGACCGCGCTTGAGACCTTTGGCGCGGCCCAGGCGGACACGCTCGCCGTCACCGCGCGCGGAACCGGCCAGGTGCTGGGCACGCTCGGCGAAGCCTATTCCGCGCGGCGTTACGCGCAGGAGACGAATCTGGCGATGAAGGGGGTGTTGGGAGGCGGGTAGGCGGCGATACGATGAAAGCTGACCTCGCCTCGCGAGTTTACTGTCGTTCACTGTGGATGCGCCGCAACACCCCGTCGACGCAGACCTTAAACACGACATAGCAGGCGAGCGCGAGATAACCCCAAGCGGTAAGTTCGATCAGCTGAAGGATTCCGCCGTCGAAGGCGGCCATCGCGCCATAGGTCGCGATCAGATTGAAATTGGCCTGAAAGAGATAAAGCAGGTTGAAGGAGCAGAGCGCGAAGCCTCCGGCAGCGATCCCCATCAACAGGAACGCCAGCCACGGGGGCCTGCGGAACAGCCAGTTGAGCAACCTCAGGAGCGCCATCGCTTATCCCAATTCCCGGCTCTCGACGGCAATGTCTCTTCGCCAGCGGATCTGGTTGTTTCGCTTGCGACCCCAGCTCCGTTACCGTTTCGGCGCCCAAGCGCGCCGATATGGCAAACGGGACTCAGTTCGGCGCCCGCTCGCTCGAGGACAGGAGACGACGCCGCGAAAAGTTGCGCTACGCGCCGGCAAATGATTATCTCCGCGCGCGCTGTCGCGAGTCCGGGTCGCCGTTGAGATTAGGGGATCACGCGCGACCGTTGAAGGTCACAGCGCGAGTTCAACCGCAGCAGTTCTGGGCGTCGGCGCACGCCACTTTTTCAGATTGTGCGAATGGGGGCTAGATGACGAAAGTAAGCCGGTCAAGGTATATTCTATGCACTCCTTGGGACAAGCCGATTGAAATCGACATCTATAATTGGAAAGACGAGGGATTATTCATAAAATACTGGCTGCGCGTTTTCCAAGAATTCGAGAAAGTGTCGTCTCTAAGCGGGCTTACATTCTACCTCGTCTGGAATCATATTCTTGTGCCCGAGCTGCCGTCTTACGGGGATAATGTCGTCGCAGTTCTTGCCTCGGATGAAGAGTGCGTAATTCCCCCTTACGTCAACAAGGTTCGATTCGTGTTCAAAACGATCGGGTTCTACCCGTGGTGCGGCGCCTCGCTACGGGAGCAGTCGGCAGCCTCGGTGTTGAAGTGCGCAAGGGATTGGACAAGATGGGCGCGTTGCTTCTTGTTGTTCCTTCGCGTGAATCGATTTTCACTGAAGCAAGGGCGGAGAATGCTGACGCCCATGGGGTACGCACGACAGACGGACCTGCCAGGCAAGCCGTTTGAGACGCGCCGTTACCTGGTTGGGTTTCTCGGTAGCATTGAAAACCGGGCGCATCCTCGTTTTTCGGTCAAGAGGCTCGTCGGGACGCCGAAGCATATCGCCCGCTCCCGGATGGTAAAATCCCTGCAAAGGCTTGCCGCCGCAGCGCCCGACAGCGTCTACTACGGCGAAACGGCCTCGTTCAGGGAAAGCATTACGATAGGCGCCGGCGAGCGCTATTCGGAAATTATGGCCGATACGAAGATCTGCTTGGCGCCGCGCGGATCCTCGGTTGAGACCTATCGCTTCTTCGAAGGCATGCGGCAAGGCTGCGTCGTCATCTGCAATCGACTGCCTCCGCACTGGTTCTATGTCGGCTGCCCGGCGATTCAGATCGACGACTGGGGCAATCTGGAGGCGGAGGTAAAAGCCCTGACCGCCGACCCGCAACGTCTATCGGATCTGCACCGCGAAACGGTCGCCTGGTGGCGAACAAAGTTATCCGAACCGGCGATCGGCAGCTTGATTGCGAAATGCCTCGAGTCGCCTGACGCGATTGAAGAACCGGCCGCCTAGAGCCGAGCCCCAATCGTCCATCGGTACGGACCTGCTCGCGTCTGAGCAGCCGCCGTCACCCAATGATGCGCGGCGACGGCTTCGGCGCGTAGAGCTCGTCGACCATCGCCGCCCGGCGGGTAAGCACCGCGCGCTGGTTGACCGAACCCTTGTCGGTCATCTCTCCGGTGTCGAGCGAGGGCGGATCGTCCATCAGGATCATGCGGGCAAAACGGCCGGAGCTGCCGCCCGCCGCAGCGTTGAAGGTCTTGAGCAGGCCGGCGAACGTCTCCCGCACGCCCTGGCAGGAAAGGATCTCCGGGGGGCCCGCCTCTCCGTTTGGCGTATCTGCGAGTTCGCGGCAGGCGGCGAGGTTCGGGATGACGAGCGCCGCGGCGTCGTCGCGGTCGTGTCCGGCGACGACGACGTCGGTCACGTAGGGCGCGCAATGGGCGACGAATTTCGCCCGCAATGGACCGACGCTGACCCAGGTTCCGGTCGCGAGCTTGAAATCCTCCGCCACGCGTCCATCGAACAGGAAGCCGCGTTCGGGATCGTTCTCGTCGGCGAAGCGTAGCGCGTCGCCGAACTTGTAGAACCCCTCCTCGTCGAACGCCGCCTCGGTGAGCCGGGGCTCACGCCAGTAGCCGGGCGTGACGCTCGGGCTTTTCACCCGCGCCTCGAGCTTGCCGCCGTTGGGGACGAGCTTCACTTCGACCCCCGGATTGGGAACGCCGATCACGCCCGGGTCGCGCGCGCGCTCGGTGACGCTGATCGCCGAGGGGCCGGTCTCGGTCGAGCCGAACGAAGTCACCATGGGGACGATTTCGCCAACCGTCTCGAGCCCGAGCCGCTCGTAGCCCGCGCGGACATGGGGAGCGAGAGCGGCGCCGGCGTAGCAGAACGCCTGCAGCCGCGCGAACAGGCTCCTCCTCAGCTGCCGGTCCGCCTGGAGATATGGCAAAAGCATCTCGAAACCCCGGGGCACGTTGTAATAGACGGTCGGCGAGATTTCGCTCAAGTTGCGGACCGTGGCTTCAATCGCGCCCGGCAGCGGCCGGCCCTCGTCGATGAAGAACGACCCGCCGTTGGCGAGCACGAGGTTGAAATTGTTGTTGCCGCCGAAGGTGTGGCTCCATGGCAGCCAGTCGATCAGCACCGGCGGCTCGGCGGCGTAGCTCGGATTGACGCCGCGCAGCATCGCCTGGTTCGAGGTCATCATCCGATGGGTGTTGATGACGCCCTTGGGCGTTCCGGTCGAGCCAGAGGTGAACAGGAGCTTGGCGATCGTGTCCGGTCCAACCTTCGCCTGGGCGCGGTCGACCTCTGCGCCCGCGGTCGTCGTGAGGATCGCGTCGAGCGTCATCGCGCGGCGCGTTGGGGGCGGATTCGCTGTTGCAACGATCTCCACGTCGGTCGGCACGGCCGCTTTTATCGCGGCGGCGAAGGGAACGCCGTCGTCGACGAACGCCAGGCCCGGCGTCAGCAGGGCGATGATCGCCTCGAGCTTGGCGAAGTCCTTGGCGACCAGCGAATAGGGGGCCGACACGGGCGCGTAGGGAACGCCGGCGATCATCGCGCCGAGGCCGATCAGGGCGTGATCGACACTGTTGCCGGAGAGGATCGCGACCGGCCGTTCGACGTTGAGGCTCCGATCGATCAGGGCTTGGGCGACGCTGCGCGCCGCCGCGCGCGCTTCGGCGTAGGTCACCTTGCGCCACGACTCGCGCCCGCGTTCGGCAAGAAACACCCGCTCCGGCGCGACCTTGGCCCAGTGATCGAGCCAGTCGGTCGCGACGCGGGGGTAGGAGCCCAGCGGATGGGGCGAGCGCGCCAGCATGACGCCGTCCGGGCGACGCTCGACAACCACCTCCGGCGGACCGAACGCCAGTTTCGTCCTCGTCATTCCGCTCTCCTCCCGGTACGACCGGCGTTCACGCGCCGTTGCGCGAACCATGCAGGGGCCAGCGCCAATCGTTTAGCTCATATTCCCATGCTGACGGGCAAATCCAGCAGTCTCCCCGCCATCAGAAGGCCCTTGTCGAGACTATAGATCGCCGCTGCCTGACGATTGCCGGCAATCGCAAGATGCAGGGCGTCTCCGGCCCGCAAGCCGGTATTGAATTTCCCCAAGTACCGCTTGGCAAGTCCGAAATCCTCGGCGTTCGGAAGCAGAACCGCAAAGGACGCATCCACCATCGCCTCAAACCGCGCGTCGGCTCGCGCGCCTGTTGCCGCGTCGAGGACGCTCATGCGGACATCGCGGGCGATGAGCGAGAAAAACTCGACCCTGGTCCAGTGGCTAACCGTGAGCTCCTCGACCGGCAGCCTGCGCACAAAGGCTGCAATCCTGTCGCTCGTCGACTCAGGAAGAACAAGCGGCGCGAGGAAACTCGTGTCGAAATAGAGCACCCGGCCTGGGCCTTAAAGCCCTTCATCTCGCATCGCGCGCAGCCGTTCCGCGCTCGACCGCCGCGGACGCGGCATAGTAGCGCGGAATGCCGCCAGATCATCGAGCGGCAGCGGGCGCCTTGAGCGCGCGACGGAGCGGAGCTGAGCCGCTGGACGGCCGTGCCGGGTGATGATCACCGCCTCACCAGCTTCGACCTTGTCCAAAAGCTCGCTCAAATGAGCCTTCGCATGAGCCAGGTTGACCGTGAGCATGGCAGCCTATTGCCTGACCAGAAAACTGGTCACATGGTAGCGATCTTTCCTTGCCGGAACAACAAAAGGTTGTCGGCCGGCATTGTCTGAGGGCTTGAGACATGGCCAACAGCCAGACCGTCATTCAACCATCCGGTTGACTTTTGGAACGCGGCCGTTTACATTCAACCACATGGTTGAACTAGAGTCGCCCGAGCTCACTCCCGTCTTTCACGCCCTCGGCGACGCCACGCGCCGGCGGATGCTTCGGGAACTCGCCGGCGGCGAGCGAACGGTCGGCCAGCTTGCGCAACCCTTCGCCATCTCGTTGGCGGCGGCCTCGAAGCACATCAAGGTGCTCGAGAACGCCGGGCTCATTCGCCGCCAGGTGCGCGGGCGCACCCATCTCTGCCGCCTCGACCCCGGGCCGCTCGCCAGCGCCCAAGAGTGGCTGAGCTTCTACGAGCGCTTCTGGACGAGCCGCCTCGATGTGCTCGACCGTCTGCTCCGCGAGGAGGACGCACGCCAATCCCCCAGGCCTGAAAAAGGAGACGACCAGTGAACGAACGCGCGAACGCGAACGCCTTTGGCGTGCTGACCGAGCCTGCCACGTTGACGATCCAGCGCTTTCTGCCCGGCCCGATCGAGCGCGTCTGGGCGTATCTGACCGAGAGCGATCTACGCCGCCAATGGCTGGCGGCGGGGCAGATGGAAATGAACGTCGGCGCGCCGTTCGAGCTCATCTGGCGCAACAGCGAATTGACCAACCCGCCCGGCCGGCGGCCGGAGGGCTTTGGCGACGAGCACCGGATGGAGAGCGAGATCACCGAGCTCGACCCGCCCCGCAGGCTCGCCTTCACCTGGGGAAAGGGCAGCGGCGATGTTTCGTTTGAACTCGAGCCAAGGGGCGAGAGGGTTCTGCTCACCGTGATCCATCGCCGCCTGCCCGACCGCGGAATGAAGCTTGGCGTCAGCGCCGGCTGGCACGCGCATCTCGACGTGCTGGTCGCGCGCCTGACCGGCAAGGAGCCGGAGCCGTTCTGGGACGGCTGGAGCCGTCTCAAGACCGAATACGACCGCCGCATCCCGAACTGACCGGCAGGCGTCTCAATCAGCAGGAGGACACCATGCACAATCGAATCGTATCGCGTGATGAGTGGCTGACAGCCCGGCTCGGGTTGCTCAAGGAGGAGAAGGAGCTGACGCGCCGCATGGACGAGGTGGCGCGAAAGCGTCAGGAGATGCCGTGGGTCCGGGTTGACAAGGAGTACCGGTTTGACACCGGCGAAGGGAGCGCTTCGCTCAAGGACCTCTTCAGAGGCCGCTCGCAGCTCCTCGTCTACCATTTCATGTTTGGGCCAGACTACAAGGCCGGATGCCCGTCCTGCTCGATGATCGCCGACGGGTTTGACGGCTTCGCCATCCACCTCGCCAACCACGACGTCACGCTTTCGGCGGTGTCGCGGGCGCCGCTGGCCAAGCTTGCGGCTTACCAGCGGCGGATGGGGTGGACGTTTCCATGGGTCTCCTCGCACGGCGACGACTTCAACTTCGACTTCAACGTCTCGATCACCGAGGAGCAGCAGCGCGAGGGAGGCGTCGAATACAATTACCGGCGCGGCGACCACCCACTGACCGCAGCGCAGGTTCCGGAGCCGGTCGCCCGTTTCGCGGCGTCGTGCGGAACGGACGGGCGCACATATATGCGCGATCGGCCGGGCATGAGCGCGTTCGCGATCGAGGACGGCGTCGTCTACCATACCTATTCGACCTATGCGCGCGGGCTGGACGGCCTCTGGGGCGCCTACCAGTGGCTCGACCGGGCGCCGAAGGGACGAAACGAATCGGGCATCTGGTGGCGACGCCATGACGAGTACGACAAGCCGTCTCTCCGAACCCATCACTCTCTTCAGCAAGCGGGAGGCTAGCAATGCAGAACTCTCCCCCGATCGTATCGCGGCAGGACTGGGAGGCCGCGCGCGAGCAGCTACTGACGAAGGAGAAAGCCGTGTTCCGGGCCCGCGACGCGCTGGCCGCCGAGCGCCGGCGGATGCCGTGGATGGCGATCGAGAAGGCGTACGAGTTTATCGGACCGAAGGGCAAGGCGAACCTGCTCGATCTTTTTGATGGCCGCCGCCAGCTGATCGTCTACCGCGCCTTCTTCGAGCCCGGAGTGTTCGGTTGGCCCGAGCATACCTGCCGCGGCTGCTCGCTGGGGGCCGATCAGGTCTCGAACCTCGCCCATCTGAACGCCCGCGATACTACGCTCGCGTATGTCTCCCGCGCCCCGCAGGCGGACATCGCGCGCCTGAAGGCGCGGATGGGCTGGACGATGCCGTGGTACACCATCACCGACAGCTTCGACGCCGACTTCGGCGTCGACGAGTGGCACGGCCACAACGTCTTCTTCCGCGACGGCGACCGGGTGTTCCACACCTACTTCATCAACAGCCGCGGCGACGAAGCGATGGGAACCGTCTGGAGCTACCTCGACGCGACCCCGCTCGGACGCCAGGAAGTGTGGGAAGATTCGCCGGAGGGCTATCCCCAGAGTCCACCATACAAGTGGTGGAACTGGCACGACAATTACGACGCCGAGAAGTCGGTCGACCCGCAGTGGGTCAAGGTGTCGGACGCCGGAGAGGCCGCCTTCCGCAACCTCGAGGCGGACGCGAAGCCATGAGCGAGGCTTATGTTGGTCGCGGCGGCGGCGGTGCGATCCGTCACGACATTCGCGCCGCGGCCTCGCGCCGCCCGGCCGATTGGCTCGGCCTCGCGGCCGCGCCGACCTTCGCCATCATGGCGCTGCTGACGGCGACGGGCGGCCAGCCGCAGTTGCTGTGCTCGGCGGCGCATCTTGAGTCGCCGCTCAGCGGAATGGTCCCGATGTACCTCTTGATGAGCGCCTTTCATTCGGGCCCATGGCTGAGGCTGATCTCCGGCCGGCGAAGCGACGCAAGCGACACTTGATTCATTGCGAGCGTGAGCCGAAGCAATCCACGCGCGCCCGGGCCTTTGGATGGCTTCGTCGCTTCGCTCCTCGCAACGACGGCCCGGCACAATCGAAAGTCGCTTAGCTTTGCGGCAGCACCTTCGCCGCCCGCTTCTCGAGAAAGTCTTTCAGCCGCTCCTTGGCTTCGCCGCTCATCTCGGCGATCGCCGCCATCAGCGACTCGGTCAGGAGCCCGCTCGCCGGGTCGCTCTCGAAGATGCGCGGCAGCGCGTGCAGGACGGCGAAATTGGTGGTCGCGGTGTTGGAGGCGACCTTGGCGGCGAGCGCCATCGCGGTCTCGAACCCCTTGCCGTCGTCGACCAGATATTGGGTCGCGCCGGCCGCGTGCCCCTCATCGGCGTTGAGCGTGCGGCCGGTCAGCATCATGTCCATGACCCGCGCGACGCCGATCAGGCGGGCGATGCGCACCGATCCGCCGCCGCCGAGGAAGATGCCGCGCTGCCCTTCCGGCAAGCCATAATAAGTCGAGCGCTCGGCGACGCGGATGTGGGTCGCAGCGGCGAGCTCGAGCCCGCCGCCAACCACCGCGCCGTGCAGCGCCGTAATGACCGGCGCGCGGCCGAACTGGATCGCCTCGAAAGCGCGGTGCCACATCCGCGAGTGAAGCGCGGCTTCGAGCGGGTCACGCGCGCCGGCGACTTCGGAAAGGTCGAGCCCGGCGGAAAAATGCGCGCCCTCGCCGGTGAGCACGACGGCGCGAAGGTCTCCCGGCAGGCGGGTGAAAAACGTCTCGAGCCCTAGCACTGTCCCGTCGTCGAGCGCGTTGCGCTTCTCGCTTCGCGCGAGCCTGAGATGGGCGATCGCCCCGAGCCTGGTCGCCTTGAGCGACTTCGGCAATTCGATGTCGATCGGCTCTTCCATCGTCTCCGCCGGCATCCGCGCCTCCCTCAAAATCGCCGCGCGCCGGGGCTCTCGCGCGCCTTTCGATCCTTATAGCACTGCGTTTTCTGCCGGAGGCGCGGCAGAAGCGTTTTCCAAGCCGAAGGAAGAGATTTCCAAATCGCAAGGAAGAAAATTCCAAGGAAAGGGAAGCGAAATCCAAATTTTCTCCTTCCGCGAATCGAGGCTTTTCAACCGCTTAAGCCACGAATCCAGGAAACGATGCTCCTCCGTCGACGTGCCCGTTGGTCCTGCCTCCAATCCCGGTCCGACCCCTCCGCAGCATAAACTGCCCTTCGGATTATCGCAAAGGATTGTCGAATTTTTTCGGGGCGACGCGCGTTTGGCGACGCGGACATGCGAGCGCGAGACCCGGGCTGGAGAATCCTCATCCCGTGGGAAGTCCGGCGGCGCGGAGGGCTGCCGCGTCGGTTTCGACCCGCGCGGCGTCGCGGCGAATGAACTGGGTTTTGCGCCAGCCGGCGATTGTGAACTGCGGTCGCGCCGCCATCAGGCGCGCGGCCGTTCGCTTCGCTTCCTCGGGCCGGCTGTCGCCCATGATATCGCCGTCGCTCTCCTCAACGACCTCGCCGACATGAATGCCGATCCGGAATTCGATCCGGCGGTCGTGCGCTACGCCTGCGTTGCGTTCGACCATGGCGTTTTGCACCTCGATGGCGCAGCGCACCGCATCGACCACGCTGCGAAACTCGACCAGCGCCCCATCGCCGGTACGCTTGAACACGCGCCCGTTGTGCACGGCGATGGTGGGGTCGATAAGATCGCTGCGCAGGGCCCGGAGCCGGGCCAAAGTGCGGTCCTCGTCCGAGCCCGTCAGCCGGCTGAAACCAACGACGTCGGCGGCCAGGATCGCTGCAAGCTTCCGCTTTTCCGCCATTTGTCCCTCCGGGTACCGCGCAATCTAACGCAACTTGCACCGACTTAGGGGCACGGTCCGTCAGCTGACGCAACTCTGTCATGCCCGCGAAATGCGGGCATCCAGAGTCAAGGCTTTGATGCGACACTAGATTCCCGCTTTCGCGGGAATGACAAGAGGGCCGGTTTTGATTCTATTTGAAGGCGCGGCGCTCAAGGGTCGTCATTGCGAGGAGCGTTAGCGACGAAGCAATTCCAAGGGAACGCAAGGTGGGGGGAGGCGGTCACAAGCGCAAGCAGGCGATTGGGTTTTGCGGCTACCGCGCGTTGCCATTGGGTGTGCGCGCTTGGCTCCCCTCGACCTCGTCCTGAGCCGGCGGCGCAAGCCGTCGTGTCGAAGGGCGATCCAGTAAGCGCCCAAGGGCAATGCCTCCTGGAGCGTCCTTCGAGACGCGTCTCCGGCGCTCAGGACGAGGGGGCGGCGCGATTCCGCCAGACTGCAATACGCTTTAGACGCCCTCGAGCCAGGTCAAAATCGTCTCCAGCCACGGCGCCTCGACATGCAGCCGGAAGCCCGCTTGCGTCCGCGTCAGGAGGGCGCGCAGGCCAAAGACGAAGACGGCGGCCGAGGGTGAGCCGGCGGCGAGGTCGGCCGACGTCGCCTGCATGAGCGCCTGCGGGGCGTCCGCGCCCGACACCTCGACCGCCGTCCAGCCGTCGTCGACACTCGTTGCGCACCAGCCGCCGCGCCAGCCTTCGGG
>JBAUXQ010000955.1:0-1710 GCA_049584355.1 Roseiarcus sp.
GGCATTGCCTGCGGCTCGGCGGCGTGGGCGATCCGCTGCCCGCTTCGGGCCGATTGTTCGAACTGCCGGCTTAACCCCCTCTCCCGTTCACGGGAGAGGGCCGGGGCGAGGGGAGGCGCGAGCCCTCACCCGGCGCTTCGCGCCACCTTCTCCCGCGCAGCGGGAGTTACTTGCCAGTGAACGACTCGTCGCTGAACGGCGAGGTCTCGATCGGCGACAATCGCGGATCGCGAATCTTGATGAAGCCGAAGCCGGTCGCTTCATGGCACGAGTTGCACGCGGCCGTCAGCTTGGAAAAGGCCTTCACGAACTTGGCGCTGTCTTTCGCCTTGATGGCTTCTTCGAGGTCGTCGGCCGGCGGCGTCATCGTCGACATATCCGATCTGGAATTGTCCGGATGAAACTTCCTCGCATCGACGATATTGGCTCGGATCTGGGCCAATTCATAATTGGCCAGCGGCCAGTTTTGCACCGCGCCCGCGTACCACAATTTGAAATGCCCGAGTTGAGTCACCATCATCAAGGTGTTGAGCCGCGGCACGTAGTGATCTTGCGGGCGTTCCTGCGAGTTTTCTGGCTTTTGCTCCTGAGCCATAACCGGCAAGGATGCGGTCACGCACAGGATGGCGACCGCCGCAAAATGCTTCATCGTCGACATCGCGTATTCTCCGGATCGCCGCCAAATCTCGCGCCGGCTGGCTCTCGATCGACATTCGGCGATGACCGCGAGGCCAGAAGTGCCCGAAGTTCGGGTCTCTGACAAGCCCGAAGCGGCGTAACCTTCGCGCGAGCCTGCCGCGCCCGCTCCTTATGGCGCGAGCTCAAAGACCGGCGTTTCTGGCGCTGAGCCGCGCCAGCGCCGACCAATCCGAATCGCCTTCCCCTTGCGCCACCCCGGCGAGGAAATGATCGTGAACCAGGCTCGCGGCCGGCATGGGCACGTTGAGCGCGTCTGCGGCAGTGAGCGCGAGGCGGAGGTCCTTGAGCCCCAGAGTCATTTTGAATCCCGCGGGCTCATATTGCTCATTGGCGATGAGCGCTCCGTAGGTCTTGTACGCCGGGGCCGAGAACAGCGTGCTGGTGAGGACTTCGAGATAGGCATGCTGGTCGACTCCCCCTTTGCGGATGAGCGCGAACGCCTCTCCCAGACACTCGATCACCGTCGCCAGGAGGAAGTTGCCGCTGATCTTGACCAGATTGGCCGACGACGGCTTGTCGCCGATGATGAAGGTTCGCTGGCCGATGGCGTCGAACAGCGGCTGGCAACGGGCGATCGCCGGCTCAGCGCCGGCCGCAACGATAAAGAGCTTGGCCGCCGCAGCGGCTTCGGGCCGGCCGAACACCGGCGCCGCGATATAGACCTGGCCAGCTTTGCGATGGGCCTCAGCCAGGCGATCGGACAGCGCGACGCTGATCGTGCTCATCGAGATATGGACGGCGTCTCGGCCAAGCGTCGAGAGCCCCCCGCCGTCTCCAAACACGATTCCTTCGACCACCGCGTCCTCGGCGAGCATGGTGATGACGACCGGGTTGCGCCACGCCTCGGCCAAGCTCCCGGCGACCTTCGCGCCATCGGCCGCCAGAGCCTCGGCCTTGTCGCGCGACCGGTTGAATCCGGTCACGCGATGGCCCGCTTTGAGAAGGTTCCGCGCCATCGCCGAACCCATATTGCCGAGCCCGATAAAACCGACGTCCATGCTTCTCTCCCTC
>JBAUXQ010000956.1:0-2318 GCA_049584355.1 Roseiarcus sp.
GAGCCAAGATGGCGATGGCCGACAACAACACGACCGGCAAGCTCCTCGATCAGTCGTTTACGGTCGAGGACATCAAGCTCGCTCCGGACGATGACCCCATCGCCGCGGCGCGGACGCTCCTGGACAAGGGCGTGCGCTACCTGATCGCCGATTTGCCTGCCGACGCGCTGCTCAAAGTCGCCGACGCCGCCAAGAACCAGGGCGCGCTCGTCTTCAACGCCGGAGCGCCCGACGACCGCTTGCGCGAGCAGGATTGCCGCGCCAACGTCGTTCACATCGCTCCATCGCGCTCGATGCTGGCCGATGGCCTGGCGCAATATCTGATCTGGAAGCAGTGGAAAAAATGGTTCCTGGTCGTCGGCTCTCATCCCGAGGACGCCGCGCTCGGCGAGGCTTACGAGCGGTCGGCGAAGAAGTTCGGGGCCAAGATCGTGGAGAAGCGGGTGTTCGAGGATACCGGCGGCGGACGGCGTTCGGATTCGGGCGTGGTGCAGACGCAGCGCCAGATGCCGGTCTTCACCCAGAACGCGCCCGACCACGATGTTCTCGTCGCCGCCGACGAGAACGAGGTGTTCGCCGGCTATCTGCCTTACCGGACCTGGGACCCGCGGCCGGTCGTCGGCTCGGGCGGCCTCAGGCCGACAAGCTGGGACCCCTCGCACGAAATGTGGGGCGCGGTGCAGTTGCAGAACCGGTTTCAGCGCATGTTCCATCGCTCCATGAACGCCCGCGACAATCAGGCGTGGGTGGCGATGCGGATGATCGGCGATGCGGTCAACCGGGCCAAGACCGCGGACGTGAAAGCGGTGCGCGCGCTGATGCTGTCGCCGGAGTTCCAGGTCGCGGACTTCAAGGGCGTGGCGCTGACGTTGCGCCCGTGGAACCTTCAGCTTCGCCAGCCGATCCTTCTGACCGACGGACGAGGCACGGTTTCGGTGTCGCCGCAGGAGGGATTCCTGCACCAGGTCTCGGAACTCGATACGCTGGGCTTCGATCAGCCGGAGACCAAATGCAAGCTCGATTGACCCTTCGTGCTTTCGCCCTCGCCGCGGTCTCGCTCTACGCCTGGCCGAGCCTCGCGAACACCGCTTTTGTGAGCAACGAGAAGGGCAATTCGATCTCGGTGATCGACACCGCGACGCTGGAGGTGAGAAAGACGGTCAAGGTCGGCCAGCGCCCGCGCGGTATCGCGCTGTCGAAGGACGATTCCGAGCTCTTCGTCTGCCTCGGCGACGACGACACGATCCAGATCATCGACACCAAGACGATGGCGGCCGCCGGCGAGCTGCCGTCGGGCCCCGATCCCGAGCAATTGCGCGTGAGCCCGGACGGAACACTCGTCTTCGTCGCCAACGAGAACGACGCGCTCCTGACCGCGATCGACGTCAAGACCCGTCAGGTTGTCACCCAGTTTCCAGTCGGGGTCGAGCCGGAGGGCGTAGCGGTCAGTCCCGATGGGGCGATGGTCGTCAACACTTCCGAGACGACCAGCATGGCCCATCTCATCGACTGGCCGGCGAAAAAGATCGTCGCCAACATTCTCGTCCCCCCGCGCCCGCGCTTCGCCGAATTCAAGCCGGACGGGTCCGAGCTTTGGGTGTCGTCCGAGGTGGGCGGCAAGATCTCGGTCATTGATCCGGTCAAGAAAGCCATCACCCAGACGATCGGCTTCGACGTGCCGGGACTGCGCAAGGAGCAGATCCAGCCGGTCGGAATCCGATTCACCTCCGACGGCAAGCTCGGCTTCGTCGCGCTCGGGCCCGCCAATCGGGTCGCGGTCATCGACGGCAAGACCAAGGCGGTCTTGAAGTATCTCCTGGTCGGGCAGCGCGTCTGGCACCTGGCGCTCACCCCCGACGATAAACTGCTGTTCGCCACCAACGGCGTCTCGAACGACGTGTCGGCGATCGACGTCGGAGCGCTGAAGGTCTTGAAATCGATCGCCGTCGGCTCCTACCCCTGGGGCGTGGCGATCACCAGGCAATGAACGCGCGCACGACGCCCTCCAAGGCCGCGACGCTCCCGGCGGCGCTTGCGGTCGAGCATGTTTCGCACGCCTACGGCCCCCGCGTGGCGCTCGACGATGTGAGCTTCGAGGTCGCGGCGGCGACTTTCGCCGTGCTCATCGGCCTTAACGGCGCCGGCAAGAGCACGCTGTTTTCGATCATCACTCACCTCTACGCCGCCCGCGGCGGCTCGGTCAGCGTGTTCGGCTTCGACGTCGGGCGCCAGAGCGGCGCCGCGCTCGCCCGGATCGGCGTCGTCTTTCAGAGCCGCACGCTCGATCTCGACCTCACCGTCGATCAGAACCTCCGCTA
>JBAUXQ010000957.1:0-1981 GCA_049584355.1 Roseiarcus sp.
GTGCATGGGCCTGGGTGCCCGGTCTGCGTCCTGCCGATGGGGCGGGTCGACGATTGCGTCGCCATCGCTGAGCAAAGCCATGTGATCTTCACCACCTTCGGCGACGCCATGCGCGTGCCTGGCTCGAAAAAGAGCCTGCTGCAAGCCAAGGCGGACGGCGCCGATGTGCGCATGGTCTATTCGCCCATGGACGCGCTTGCGGTCGCGCGCGCCAACCCGACCCGCGAGGTGGTTTTCTTCGGGCTCGGCTTCGAGACAACGACGCCCTCGACCGCACTGACGATCCTTCAGGCCGAGAACGACGGCGTGACGAATTTTTCGGTGTTCTGCAATCACATCACCATCGTCCCCACCATCAAGGCGATCCTCGACAGTCCCGATCTCCGGCTGGACGGGTTTCTCGGGCCGGGCCATGTCTCGATGGTGATCGGCACGGCGCCGTACGAGTTCATCGCCAGGGTCTATCGCAAGCCGATGGTCGTCGCCGGCTTCGAGCCGCTCGATATTCTGCAATCGATATGGATGGTCGTGCGGCAGATCAAAGAGGGCCGCGCCGAGATCGAAAATCAATACGCCCGCGTCGTTCCCGAAGACGGCAATGCGCCCGCACTGCGTGCGGTCTCGCGCGTTTACGAATTGCGTGAGTTTTTCGAGTGGCGAGGCTTGGGATCGATCGATCACTCCGGAGTCAAGCTGCGCGACGAATACGCCCGCTTCGACGCCGAACGAAAGTTCGCGATACCCAACGTCCGGGTCGCCGATCCGCAGTCCTGCCAATGCGGCGAGGTGCTCAAAGGGGCCATCAAGCCCTGGCAGTGCAAGGTCTTCGGGTCGAGATGCACACCCGAAACGCCGCTCGGCGCTTTGATGGTTTCCTCGGAAGGGGCCTGCGCGGCCCACTACCAATATGGCGGCGTCAAGCATCATGAGGCGGCGCAATGAACGTCGCTCCCCGCATCCGCGCCCGGACCCTGG
The DNA here is from genome assembly GCA_049584355.1 of Roseiarcus sp. GTDB lineage: Bacteria > Pseudomonadota > Alphaproteobacteria > Rhizobiales > Beijerinckiaceae > Roseiarcus. The sequence goes on from JBAUXQ010000957.1 coordinate 976, forward strand.
GCCAGGTGCACGTGCCGACGGTGACTCTCTCGCATGGCGGCGGCGGCAAGGCGATGAAGGATCTGATCGACGATGTGTTCGTCCGGGCATTCGACAGCGCCGCGCTGGCGCCGCTCGAGGATCAGGCGCGTTTCGATCTCTGCGACCTCGCGCGACACGGCGACCGCCTTGCGTTCACCACCGATTCCTTCGTTGTCGACCCTCTGGTCTTCCCCGGCGGCGACATCGGCAAGCTTGCGGTCTGCGGCACGGTCAACGATCTGGCGGTCGGCGGGGCGACGCCGCTCTACCTTTCCTGCGCGGCGATCGTGGAAGAAGGCGTGACGATCGACCTCTTGCGGCATATCGCCGGCTCGATGGCGGGCGCGGCGGCCGAGGCGGGCGTCGAGATCGTCACCGGCGACACCAAGGTCGTCCATCGGGGGGCCTGCGACAAGCTCTTCCTCACGACGACCGGAATCGGCGTCATCCGCGAAGGCGTCGATCTCGGCGCGCATCTGGCGCGAGAGGGGGACGTCGTCCTGGTCAATGGCCTGCTTGGCGACCATGGGGCCGCGATTCTCTCGGCGCGCGGGGATATGGCGTTGACAACGCCGATCGAAAGCGATTGCGCGCCGCTCAATGGGCTTGTCGACGCGTTGCTCGCGGCGGCGCCGGGTGTGCGCTTCCTGCGCGACGCGACGCGCGGAGGGTTGGCGACGGTGCTCAACGAGATCGCCGAGGCGTCTCAGGTAGCGATCGAGATTGAGGAGACCGAGACGCCGATCCGCGAGGAAGTCAAAGCCTTTTGCGAGATTCTTGGGCTTGATCCGCTCTATCTCGCCAACGAGGGCAAGATCGTCGTCGTCGCGCCGCCTGAAGACGTTGAGGCGGCCCTCGCCGCGATGCGCGCTCATCCGCTCGGCGCGCGCGCGGCGGTCGTCGGGCGCATTCAAGCAGGCGAAGCGGGGCGCGTGACGATGCGCACGGTTTTCGGCGGACGGCGCATTGTCGACATGCTCGTCGG
>JBAUXQ010000958.1:0-2421 GCA_049584355.1 Roseiarcus sp.
GTGCGGGAGACGTTGAAGCGGGCGGAGACCGCGGGCCTCGCCTGGCCGCTGCCGGAGGACATGAACGACGCGGCGCTGGCGGCGGCGCTCTACGCCAGCCGGCGTAGCAAGCGGGGCCATCGGCGGATCGCAGAGCCGGATTGGGGCGGCGTGCATCGCGAACTGAAGCGCAAGCACGTCACCCTGTTGATCCTCTGGGACGAATACATCGCCGACAACCCGGGCGGCTACAGCTACAGCTACTCGCGGTTCTGCGAGCTCTACCGGGCCTTCGAGAAGACGCTGTCGGTGACGATGCGCCAGACGCACGCCGCCGGCGAGCGGCTGTTCGTCGATTACGCCGGCGACGGCGTCCCGGTGGTCATCGACCGGCTCACCGGCGAGATCCGCATGGCGCAGATCTTCGTCGCGGTGTTGGGGGCGTCGAGCTTCACCTTCGCCAAGGCGACCTGGACGCAGGCGCTGCCGGACTGGATCCACGCTCACGTGCGCGCCTTCGAGGCGATCGGCGGCGTTCCCGAACTCGTCGTGCCGGACAACGCCAGGACCGCCATCGTCAAGGCCTGCTTCTACGAGCCCGAGGTCAATCGCACCTACGCCGAGATGGCGGCGCATTACGGAACCGCCATCCTGCCGGCGAGGCCGAGGCGCCCACGCGACAAGGCGAAGGTCGAGCAGGCCGTGCTGATCGTCGAGCGCTGGCTCATCGGCCGGCTTCGGCGACGGATCTTCCACAGTCTCGCCGACGTCGACGCCGCGCTCGGCGAACTCATGACCCAGCTCAACGAACGCCAGCCCCTGCGCAGGCTCGGCGTCACCCGCCGCCGGATGCTCGAGGAGGTCGACCGCCCGGCGCTCAAGGCGCTGCCGGACGAGCCCTACGAATACAGCGAGTGGCGCGGCTGCCGGGTTGGCGTCGACTATCACGTCGATATCGACGCTCACTATTACTCCGTCCCCTACCGCTTCGCCCGCGCCGAGGTCGACGCGCGCCTGACCGTCCGCGGGGTCGAGATCTTCCACAAGGGTGAGCGCATCGCCGTCCATATAAGGGCGAGCGGGAACCGGAGGCACACGACCGTTCCCGAGCACATGCCCTCCAGCCACAGGCGCTACGCCGGCTGGACGATCGAGCGCATCCGGGAGGACGCCCGCAAGATCGGCAAGGCGACCGCCGCCCTGTGCGAGCAGATCCTCGAGTCCCGGCCCCATCCCGAGCAGGGCTATCGCGCCTGCCTCGGCATCGTCCGGCTCGCAGGCTCCTTCGGCGCGGCGCGCGTCGAGGCCGCAGCCGAGCACGCCATCGAAATCGGCGCCCGGACCTACGGCTCGGTCAAATCCATACTCGACAACAAGCTCGATCGGAGGCCGGCGCCCAGGCGCCCCGCGGACACCGCTCCGATCCGCCATTCCAACATCCGCGGGCCCCGTTATTACCATTGAGGAGAACGCCAACGTGCTCAGACATCCCACTCTCGACCAGCTTCACGCCCTCGGCCTCCAGGGAATGGCCAAGGCCTTCGCCGACCTTGCCGACGCCGACGAGGCCAGGGATCTCGCCCACGCCGACTGGCTCGCCCTGCTCCTCGACAGGGAGACGTCATGGCGCAGGGACAAGCGGCTGACGACGCGGTTGCGAGCGGCAAAGCTCCGCCAGCAGGCGAGCGTCGAAGACGTCGACTATCGCGCCGTCCGTGGCCTCGATCGCGCCCTTTTCCAAAAGCTCTCCGAGGGCGACTGGATCGAAGCCCACGACAACCTGGCCCTGGTCGGCCCAGCCGGCGTCGGCAAGAGCTGGCTAGCATGCGCCATCGGCCACCGAGCTTGCCGCGACAATCGATCCGTCCTGTACCATCGCTGGCCGAAGCTCTGCGAGGATCTGGCGCTCGCCCGTGGCGACGGCCGCCATCCACGCCTGATCAAATCCCTCGGCCGCGCCGATCTCCTCATCCTTGACGACTTCGGCCTCGAGCCCCTCGACCCCGGCGCCCGTCACGACCTCCTCGAAATCCTTGAGGAGCGATACGGCCGCCGATCGACGATCGTCACCTCCCAGCTCCCGCTGTCTGCCTGGCATGAGGTCATCGGCGACCCCACCTATGCGGACGCCATTCTCGACCGCCTCGTCCACAACGCCCATCGCATCGAGCTGTCAGGCGAGAGCTTACGCCGCGTCCGCGGAAAGCCCTCCAAAACGGCTTGACGGAAAGCCACGTCGGAGAAAGAAACTCACTCGGCCAACAAGCGCGGCGCCCCGGGCGGGATTATCTCGTTACAGGGGGGCGGCATCATCCAGGAATCCCTGGGCGCAATCATCCCGTTTTAGACGGGCGGCTTCACCGGAATCGGCAGCTTGCGGCGCAACTCGAACAATTGTGGTCAGGAGCGGCCAGAATTTTCGGCGCTGCAAATCGTCAAGGG
>JBAUXQ010000959.1:0-2706 GCA_049584355.1 Roseiarcus sp.
TGATCGAAGCGAAACTGCTCGATCCGGCGTCGAGCCCGATCATCGGCCTCGTCGTCGAAAGCAACTGCCGATTCTACGCCAGCCTCACCTATCCCGAGCCGGCCGAAGTCGGCGTCGCGGTCGAGCATCTTGGCCGCTCCTCGGTGCGTTACCACTTGGCGGTGTTCAAAGCCGGCGCTGCGACCGCGGCGGCCGCCGGACGATATACCCACGTCTATGTCGAGCGGGCGACGAGCCAGCCGGTTCCGATCCCCGATGGCCATCGGCGGCTGATGGAGGGGCTGAAGACGCCAGCGCGCGGCGAGGCTTGAAGCGGTGTTTTGCCGGCCGTCTTTGTTGAAATAAAATCCAAACCAGCGGAAGCGTTTTCCAAGGATTCCGGGAAGCATTCTCAAAATGGATGGAAGCAAAATCCAAGCGGATGGAAGTAAATTCCAAATCAATTCCTTAGCAGTTTCAACGACTTAACCCCAAAGACAGCCGACGCCGCTGGCCTTGAGCCCCTTCGCCCGCCCCGCTCGAGGGGCGGCGTATCCTGTCTATCACGACTTCTGATTTTCGCCAAGCAATTGTCGTGGAAAATTGGCGCCTCTGTCGTACCGGTGAAAACGGGTATCGAGACTGTCGGCGCGGCAGGGCTCGGGATTCCGCCTTCGCAGGAATGACAGGTTGCGTCAGCGGTTCCGGACCGCGATCATGGCGTCGCGGAGTACGTTGACCTCGTCGCGCGCTTCCTGCTGCCGCCACACCATGACGTCCCGGATCGACAGCATGCCGACGAGCTTTCCGCCATCCATCACCGGCAGATGCCGTACGCGGAGCTTGTGCATCAGCTTCTCCGCCTCGACCATGGGCGTTTCCAACCCGCAGGTCTTGACCTCGACGGTCATCAGGTCGCGGACGTGCATGTCGGCGAGCCTGGCTCCGTCCTTGGCGAAGGCGCGCACGACGTCGCGCTCGGAGATGATGCCGATGAGCGCCCCGTGGGCGTCGCAGACCGGGAAAGCGCCAATGTTGAGCGCGCTCAACCGGGTGCAGATCGACGCGATCGATTCTTCCGGAATGCAGGTCTGAAGCGTCTGCCGGTTCGATTGCAGGACGTCCGATACTCTCATGGAAGGAACCTCCCCTCGCGCGTTTCGATCCGTTGGGGCCAAGCTTGCCCGCCAATCTGGCGAGCGAGTTGGCCGGAATGAAGGCCGCCGGCCGACGACGCGCCAGCCTTTGGCCGCGCACTCTTGATCGGGGCGGCGGTTTGGGGCATAGAGCGCGTTCATTTTTTCCGCGGCGGGTCGATCCCTCGTGCGGGACGAACCTTTGGTGATGAACGTGAAAGTCCGTAATTCGCTGAAATCCTTGCGTAACCGCCATCGCGACAACCGCCTCGTGCGTCGCAAGGGCCGCGTCTATATCATCAACAAGACGCAGAAGCGCTTCAAGGCCCGGCAGGGATAGGCGGCCGTAGAGCGCGCTCCATAGCGCGGCGGGAGACGGGCGCCCTTTGGAGCGCGCCGCGGCCGGGTCAGCGACTCGGCCCTACAGAGCTTTTGACGCCTATTCGGCGCCGCAGTAGAATGCGCGCCATGCGCTCTCGCGCCCTCTTGCTTCTTCTCTCCAGCCTAACGCTCGCGGCCCTCGCCGTGGGCGCGCCCGTGCGCGCGGACGATCAGCCGGCTCCCTCGCCGCAGGCCAAGACCGATGACGCGGCGCCGCAGGACAAGCCCGACGACCAGGCGCCAAAAACCCCCGAGCAGGCGCGCGCCGACCTCTACGCGCGCCTCGCCGCCGCCAAAGATGCGGACGAGACGGCCGGGATTATCACCCTGCTTCTGCGCGCCTATGCCGAATCCGGATCGGACACCGCAGACCTTCTGCTCCAAAGGGCCCGGCAGGCGATCGGCGCGGAGGAATATCCCGACGCGTTGAAAATCCTCGATGCGACGGTCGCGCTCCAGCCCGACTGGGCGGAAGGCTGGAACGCCCGCGCGACCGCGCGCTATCTCGACGAGGACTATGACGGCTCGATGGCCGACATTGCGCAAACGCTCAAGCGCGAGCCGCGTCACCTGGGCGCGCTGATGGGCATGGCGGCTATCCTCGAGGCGCGCGGCAAGACCGAAGACGCGCTCAAGGTCTACGAGCGGGCGCTGGCGATTGCGCCCCATTGGCGCAACGCCCAGGAGGCGGCCGACAGGCTCAAGGCCGCATTGGCCGGCGAGGAGCTTTGACGGCTCGGTAGAGACCGCCTCGCAGCGACGGAATTCGTCATCGCGTGCGTCGCTTCGCCCGTCCGCTTGCGCCGGACTCAGCGGCTCGCTAATGTTGTCTGAGACAACACTTGGAGCCTGCGCCATGACGCTGACCGACGAGGTGCGCAGCTTCAACCGGTTCTACACCCGCGAGATCGGGCTTCTGAACCGCCGCCTGCCGGCCACCGACCTGTCGCTGCCGGAAGCGCGCGTTCTCTACGAGCTGGCGCACGCGCCCGAGACCGGGCGAACGGCGGCGGAGATCGGCCGGGCGCTCGGCATGGACAAGGCGCACCTGAGCCGGATCGTCGCGCGTTTCCGCGCCCGCGGGCTCATGCAAAGCCGCGTCAGCGCCGACCACGGCAAGCATCGGCTGCTCACCCTCACCGACGTGGGCAAGAAAGCCTTCGCCGCGGCGGAAGCCGCCGCCCGGGCTCAGGTCGACGCCCTGCTCATG
>JBAUXQ010000960.1:0-10742 GCA_049584355.1 Roseiarcus sp.
TGCGACGAGGAGGAGATCATGGAGCAGGAGGTCGTCACCGGCATCGCCTTCTCGCGCGACGAGGCGCAGATCACCTTGCGCGAGGTCGCCGACAAGCCGGGAGTGGCGGCGGCGATCTTCATGCCGCTGGCCGAGGCCAACATCAACGTCGACATGATCATCCAGGTCGTCTCCGACGACACGACGACGACCGACATCACTTTCACCGTGCCGGCGGCCGAATACGGGCGCGCGATGGCGATCCTCGAGGAGCTGCGGGCGAAGATCGGCTACGCCAAGCTCCACGGCGCTCAGGACGTGGTGAAGATCTCGGCCATCGGCGTCGGCATGCGCTCCCATTCCGGCGTCGCCGCGCGCGCCTTCAGGGCGCTGGCCGAGAAGGGCGTCAACATCCGGGCGATCACGACCTCCGAGATCAAGTTCTCGATGTTGATCGACGAGGTCTATACCGAGCTAGCCGTGCGGACGCTGCACACGCTCTACGGGCTGGACGCGAAGTGACTCCGTCTCCTCTTGCGCGGCGCTTCCGGTTCGTGCGCCGCGCCTCAGCCTTCCTCCGTTTCCAGCGCAAAGAGCTCGAGCGGCTGCCCCTTGCCGCGCACCGGGAGTTCACCGAGCGGGCGCAAAGCGACGCCCGGAGGCAGCGCGGCGAGGCGGTCGAGCAGGACGGCTGAGGCGAGCACGCGGGCGTTGGCCGAGCGGCAGGCCTCGACGATGCGGGCGACTGTGTTCATCGCATCGCCGATCAGCGCGATCTCTTTCTTGAGATAGCCCAGTTCGCCGACCGCAACAGGGCCGCAGTGAAGGCCGGCGCGGAAGTCGGCCGCGAGACCGAACTCGCGCCGGTAGGCCGGTCCTTCCGCGCGAAGCCTTTCGAGCGCGCCAAAGCAGGCGCGGACGCATGCCGCCTCGTTCTTACCCGGCGCGAGCCGCCAGGTCGCGATCACTTCGTCGCCGACATATTTGTGAATCTCGCCGCCGGCTTCGGCGACGGCGAGCGAGACATCGCCAATGAATCGATTGAGCAAGTCGAGAAAGCTGAGCTCGCCTAGGCGCTCGGCGATCGCGGTCGAGGAGCGCATGTCGATGAAGAGCAGCGCTCGTTCCTCGATGCGCGGATGATAATAGCGGCCCGCGGCGAAGGCGAAGAGCGCGCCGGGACCCAGGAGATCGTTGACGCTGAACAGCAGGTTGGCGGCGACGACCAGCACCAGCGAGAACAGGAAGTCGACGCTGCCGACCACCATGAACTGACCGGACATCAGCCAAGCCGCCGCGGCGTTGATGACGACGATAACGGCGGCATAAAGGCACGATCGCAGGGCGAGGTAAGGCAGAAACGGCAGCCGGCCGAAGAGGCCGCCGGCGTTGCGCCTGAGGGCGAACCGTTCGAGCGCGAAGAAGGCTGCGCCCATCGAGCCGCCGACCAGCGCGCCAATGGGCGCCGTTCCGTGTTGGACATCGCTGTAGACGGCGCCGATCAGGATGGCGACGACGACAATCCAGATGAAGCGGCGAAGCGGGGACGGATGCAGCATGGCCCGCGACTATAGACCTCTACACATCCCGTGACGGACATTGATCGCCCGATTTCCGGTCGCTTTCGGGAGCGGAAAACGCGGTGAGGAGTAGCATTGGAACGACAACGGCTGAGGCGCCTGGGGACGCCATCGTCGTTCAGGGCTTGTTCAGGGCCACCTCGCCGGCATCCAAATATCCAAGCCGCGCCCCGGCATCTGGCGGCAATAGGGGAATTTCACGATGTCTCGCAGACTTACTCTCGGCCTGGCGTTGGCTCTCGGCGCCGCGTCGGCGCTCGCAAGCTCAGCCCCGGCGGCGGTATTGGACAGCGCATTCATCGCGCCGCCTTCCGACCAGTTGCTGCCGGTCGAGAGGGCTCAGTTCGTCCTCAACGGCCGCAATAATGGTCGTCGAGACTGCTGCGTTTGGTGGACCTGATCAAGCAGTAAGGCGCGCGATCCTGTGCGGGATCAGACTCCGGCTCTTAGGGGCTCTTCCTTCGCGCGCAAGACCAGACGGCGCTCCTCACTTCAGCGGCGGGATGCGCAGCACCTGGCCGGGATAGATCTTGTCGGGGTGAGTCAGCATCGGCCGGTTGGCCTGGAAGATGGTGTCGTACTTGTCCCCGTGGCCCTTGCCGTATTCTCGTTCGGAAATCGCCCACAGCGTGTCGCCGCTCTTGACCGTATAGAACTTCGACTCGGGCGCGGCGGTCGCGGGCTTGATGTCGTTCTGCACCGTCTGCACGCCGACGGTGTTGCCGAGCGCAATCGCGATCTTTTCGGCTTGCTCCGTATTCGGAGCGCTGCCGGTCACATGCACCTTGTCACCGTCGACCGTGATTTTTACGCCGGACGTATCGAGGCCATGCTTCTCAAGCTCCTTGTGCAGCGTGTCGACCGTCGCCGCCTTGGCTTCACTGGCGCCGAACAGCTTCTCGCCGGCGCTTTTGACGAAACTGATCAGTCCCATGACTCATGCTCCTGACGGCAGCGGCGCTCTGGTTGGCTGAAAAAGGGGCGCCTTCTCGGGCGCCCCGCAATCCTAGCGATAAAGAACCGAAGTGGACAGCAAGATTTCGCTGACGACGAGGAGAGCGCTCAGGCGCTCTTCATGTTGTTCATGACCATGCCGACAATCGCCGATACGATCGCGCCCGACACGCCGCCGCCGACCAGTTGACCGACTATGGCGCCGACATCCATGCCGCTCGCGGCGCCGGAGAGCATCGGGATGAGCGAGGTCAGGAGCGATCCGCCGGCGACGCCTCCGACTGCGCCGGCGACCGTGTTGCCGGCGGTTCCCAGGTTCACGTTCTTCGCCGCCGCGCCGACCACATTGCCGCCGATTGCGCCGGCGATCAGCTGGATGATGAGGTTGATGATCGTCCCTGACATTGTTCCCTCCTGCTTGCCCGGTCCGCGGCCGCGAAAGCGCCGAGGCCGATTCGTTCTTCGATCAGCCTTCGCGCGTCCTCGATAGGAGTCAATCGCATTTTCCGCGTAATGCACCGCTCGCGAAAGTAAGGCGACCTCCATTCGACCGGCCTCCCGCCGGGCGCGTCTGGAGGCGGCGCCGTCAATCCTGCTAGAGTTCATAGGTCGAACTCCGACCCCGGATCAGCGCATGCGAGACCCCTATGAGATTCTTGGCGTCGCCAAGACCGCGACCGCCGATGAGATTCGCACGGCCTACCGAAAGCTGGCCAAGAAGCTTCACCCCGACCTCAACCCGGGCGACAAGCGCGCCGAGGAGCGGTTCAAGGAGGTCGCCGCCGCCAACGATCTGCTTTCCGATCCGGACAAGCGGCGGCGGTTCGACGCCGGCGAGATCGACGCCGCGGGGGCGGAGAAGGCGCCGCCGAACGCTCGATATTATCGCGACTATGCGGGCGAGAGCGGCCATCCTTACGAGGGACATGGCGCTTACGGGGACTTCGCCCAGGGCGACGACATGTTCGCCGAGCTCTTGCGCCGCGCCGCCGAGCAGGCGCGGCGCCGGCCGGGCGCGGACCTGCACTACGAGCTTCAGGTCGAATTCCTCGACGCTGTGAACGGCGCGACCAGGACCATCACCCTGCCCGGCGGCGGAACCTTGCAGGTCACGATCCCGCCCGGCGTCGAGGACGGACAGATCCTGCGCCTGCGCGGCAAGGGTGCACCTTCGCCCGGCGAGGGCGAGCCCGGCGACGCGCTGGTGCAGATCGTCGTCCGGCCGCATCGCTTCTTCACCCGCGAGGGCGACAACATCCTTCTCGACCTTCCGGTCACCGTGAAGGAGGCCGCGCTCGGCGCCGAAGTCCGTGCGCCGACGACGACCGGGAGCGTCATGCTCAGGATCCCGAAGCGGTCGAACACCGGCGACATGCTGCGCCTTCGCGGCAAGGGCGTGAAGAAGCGCGCCGGCGCGGGCGACGAACTGGTCACGCTCAAAGTGATGATGCCGACCGAGGCCGAGCCTGAGCTCGAGACCTTCCTCGCCAACTGGACGCCGGCGTCACATTACGATCCGCGAAAGGACCTCTGAACCATGATCACGGAGCGGGAGTTTCTGCAACGCGCGCGCCTCGACCGGGCCACGCTGTCGATCTGGATCGAAGAGGAATGGCTCATCCCCGGCCGGACCGCCCACGAGCTCGCCTTCACCGATATGGATCTCGCGCGCGCCAACCTGATCCACGATCTCAAAGACAAGATGGGCGTCAACGACGAGGGACTTGGCGTGATCCTGCACCTCATCGATCAGATGCATGCGCTCAGGCGCGCGCTCGCCGAAACGCTCAATTCCGCCCGCGAGCGACGGATCCCGCCCGCCGGCGGTTGATCGCTACTTGATCGCCTGGTCGCGCCGCCGCTCGGCTTGTCCGCCGGAGACGAAGCGAGCAGGATAGAGGCCGGCGTTCAAAATTCTGCCGAGGGAGGGAAACCATGCTTCTGCCGACGACGCTGGTCGGGTCATACGCGCAGCCCGAATGGCTCATCGATCGAGCCAAGCTCGCCGGCCGCTTTCCGCCGCGCGTTCGGGCGAAAGAGCTCTGGCGCATCCCGGAGCCGTATCTCGCCGAGGCCCAGGACGATGCGACCGTGCTTGCGATCCGGGCGCAGGAAGACGCGGGGCTCGACATCATCACTGACGGCGAAATCCGTCGCGAAAGCTATTCGAACCGCTTCGCGACCGCGCTCGAAGGCATCGACATCGACGAGCCGGGCATGGCGCTCGACCGGTCGGGCCATCCCAATCCGGTTCCGCGCATCGTAGGCCCGATCCGGCGCAAGCGGCCGGTCGAAGTCGACGATCTCAAATTCCTGCGCGCCCACACGGACCACAAGGTCAAGATGACCGTGCCCGGGCCGTTCACCATGAGCCAGCAGGCGCAGAACGATTTCTATCCCTCGCTCGCCGAAGCGGCGTTTGCTTACGCCGAGGCGGTCAACGCGGAGATCAAGGATCTGTTCGCGGCCGGCGCCGACATTGTGCAGATCGATGAGCCCTACATGCAGGCGAGGCCCGGCCCGGCGGCCGACTATGGCCTCGCAGCGCTGAACCGGGCGCTCGAGGGCGTCACCGGCATGACCGCCGTGCATATCTGCTTCGGCTACGCGGCGATCATTCATCAGCGGCCGAGCGCCTACTCGTTCCTGCCGCAGCTCAAGGGCTGCCGCTGCCGGCAGATCTCGATTGAGACCGCGCAGTCAAATCTCGATTGCGCGGTGCTCGAGGAATTGCCGGACCAGACAATCATCCTCGGCGTGCTCGATCTTTCGACGCCTGAGATCGAAACGCCGGAGACGGTCGCGGCGAGGATCCGCCGCGCGCTTCGCCACCGCAAGCCTGAGGACGTCATCGTCGCCCCGGACTGCGGCCTCAAATATCTGCCGCGCGACGCGGCTTACGGCAAGATGAAGGCGATGGTGGAGGGGGCGCGGATCGTGCGGGCCGAATTGGCGAAGGCGTGAGCTGAGCCGTCGCTCAGAAGACGCTGGCGGAAGCGGGCCGCGGCGAACCTTTCATGCAGACTTCTTCTTGGGGACCTTCTTTCCTTTGGCCCGCGCCTCAGACAGTCCAATCGCAATCGCCTGCTTCTTGCTCTTGACCGCCTTGCCGCTTCTGCCGCTCTTGAGCTTCCCCGACTTACGACGCTCCATGGCGCGCTTGACATCGCCGGACGCGGATTTGGAGTATCGGGCCATGATCGTTCCTCCTGTTAGACCTGCTAAACGCCTGTCCTGTAACGAGGTTCCATGGTCAACGCCTCTCTTCCGGGCGCGGTCTGGCTTTATTGGGAAGTCACGAGTGCGCTCTCACCTCTATGCGTCGTGGACTTCGCGCTTCGGACCGCGTTGTCCGCGCCCTGTACAACTCCCGCGAACGTTCCTTTCCGTCGATCAGTCACTCCGGCCGCCAGGCGTCGATAATCTCTGCGACGTCTGCAACCTCGACCTGAACCTCAAAACGCCTATGGAACAGATCAATGATTGCGTCGTGGCTGGCGTCGGAAGAACTGCAGACAGCATCACGCGCCAGGACGAGGCGATAGCCGTGATCAATGGCGGCGAGCATCGTGGAAAGCACGCAGACGTCGGTTTCCGAACCCGAGATAATAAGAGTATCGACCGAGCTGCGTCGAAGGAATTTGCGCAATTCAGGGCTCGCGAACGCCGAATAGACAAACTTGTCGAAGACCGACGCCGGCGGAACGTGACGTTCCAGTTCCCGCATCAGATTCAGCAAACGATTATCCAATCGCTCTCGGGTTACGTTAGACCATTTGGAATAGTAGGCGCTCCATTGGCCGGACATGTCCTCTGGCGATTGCGGGGTGAGGAAGCGCGTGAAGATTGTGCGGTTCGGCGCCGATTCGACGAGTTGGATTACCTTCGGAAGCACGCGCTCCATCCAGGCGAGCGGCCATGGGCCCTCGGCGGAGAAGAGACGCTGCATGTCGACACAGAGATGCGCCGCATTGGCGCCCGGCGGCTTCTTCAAATCAGGCCCGCCCGAGGCCAAGAGAAAACCCTGTCCTGGGTCCCAAAACAGCCCTCGCAAACCAACGGTGCATATCCTGCGCGAGAAGAGGGACGGCGCTGGAAACGCCGTCCCGAGCACAAGGGCTTAGCTATTCTTGTGGCTTTGCTGGCCGGCTTTCACATGCTGCTCGTGCGAGCCGCCGCGCGATGAGCCCTGCTCGGCGCCCGACTTGGACTCGCCGCCAGTGTTTTTGTGGCTCTGCTCGCCGGCTTTCACATGCTGCTCGTGCGAACCCCCACGGGAAGTCTCCCTGTCGGCGTTCGCGTTCGACGAACCGCCGGTGTTCTTGTGGCTCTGCTCGCCGGCCTTGACGTGTTGCTCGTGGCTTCCGCCTTGAGAATTGGGCATCGATTCACTCCTTTGAGGGGATAAGCGGGACCTTCCGCTGAAGCCCCCAACGAAGGGAATTGGTCTTCGTTCCGCCGACAACGGACGGGATCGTGGAATTGAAGTTAACGCTGCTTACTGCCAGCGCGCGCTGCTGTTCGGAGCGAATGATTCTCGTTCTTGGTCGAACAAGAGATCGCTACCGCAAAAGCGCGAGGTCCAGTCACATCTGCGGACCCATCAGCCACTTGGATTTTTCCGCGCAAAACACATGATTGTGAAGGTTCGCGATCCACTGCCGGCCCGATGCGGTCAGGGCCAGATATTTCATCCCGTCCTCGATATACATCGACACGCAGTTCCAGAAGAACCCAGGGTACTTCTGCACCAGGTCGGCAGGGGATTCGTAGCCAAGCTGGCGGTTGCTGCCGATCTCCTCGAGCTCGTAAAAGAGCGCGTTGGCCTTCTTGGGATAAAGCGGGTCGCCAAGCTGTCCGATGAGATCGGCGGCCTGAACCAGCCGCGGCTCGAGACTCGCTTTGTCGTCGCCGTTGGGGCGCGGGGGAAAGCGGGTAAGTTCGATCGCGTCGGCCACGCGCGCGGCGTCAACGAACGTCGAATCGCCGAGCCGCTCATAAACGAAGAGCTTCGACCGGTCGACATGATAGGCCGCGAGCGAGGCGTCGGAAGCGCCGCGCGGCAGCTTCACCGTCTTGCCGCTGCGATCGATGACGAACTCGGAACTGGTGTCGCCCCTCAAAACCCCGCGAACGAATCCGATGTCGTGCAGAAGACAGGCGACGATGAGGTGACTGTAGTCTTCGGGCTCGAGCCGCTCCGACAGCGTGCGCCCGAGCAGGATGTCGCGGCCGACCGTCGTCACCAGGACGGTATGCTCGAAGTTGTGGTAGAGGGCGTCGCTCCTGCCGAGGTACTCGATCGTGATTCGCGCCAGCCCGCCTACGCGCTCGGCCAAATCGTCGTGGGAAGAACCGAAGATCTCGCGGAAGTCTTCTGCGACGAGTTTGCTGAGCTTTTTGGCCGCGACGGCCGCCATTGTGTCCATTGTCATCCGCCGCACTCCTGAACTCAGGGCCAGCAAAAGGGCATCGTGACGGTCGCGGCCACTCGGTAGATTAGTGCAGACGCCGGCTTCGCGCTAGAGCCGCCGGCGCTTCAGGCGGCCCAGCGGATTCCGCCGTCGCAGACGATCGTCTCGCCGTTCACGAATCCGTTCCCGATTAGGAAGGCGACAGCGTCGGCGACGTCCTCGGGCCTGCCGATCCTGCCGACCGGCGTCCTGGCGGCGTAATTCGCGAACGCCGTCCTGCGCTGATCGGCGGGCAGAAAATCCCACCATGGCGTGTCGATGACGCCTGGCGCGACGCCGTTGACGCGCAGCGGCCGCAATTCGGCGGCGAGGACCGGAACCAGCGCCGCGACCGCAGCATTCGCCGCTGCAAGACCGGCGGTGCCCGGCAACGCCGCGTAAGCCGACACGGCGGAGATGAAGGTCAGGCTGCCGTCCTTGCGCAATGTCGGCACGGCGGCCTTAGCGCAGGCGATGTGCGGCAGCGTCTTCTCCTCGAAGCCCCTTCGCACCGCATCGATTTCGACGTCATGAAGCGGCCCCGCGCCCTTGCCGCTGCCGAAGGCGAGGACACAATGATCGATCGGGCCGGCGCCGGCGAAGGCCGCCTTGACCGCGACCGGATCGGCGGCGTCCATGGCCACCGCTCCGACATCGCCGAGCGAATGGCGCGCGGCTTCGAGCTTCGCCCGGTCGCGGCCGGCGATGGTCGCCCTGTAGCCAAGGCGGGTGAGTTTAGCGGCGGCGGCCAGACCGATTCCCGACGTTCCGCCGACGATGAAGACGTGTTCGGTCATGGCGTGCTCAAGCTCCAGTTGCTGCAAGAAAAGCGATCAAACCCGGGCGGCCGGCGGATCGGCGAGGCCGCCGAGATCGAAACTCAGCGCGCGCAGCTTTTTGCGTGCGCCAGCGTCGTAGGCTTGCGGATCGGCGCGGGATTCGCGCATGCCGCTGAAATAGAGCCCGCTCCTGCCTTCGAGCGAAGGCGAGGCAACGAGCTGCAAAATGGCTGCGCCGCCCTCCTCGACCGTGCTGATCGGCTGAACGCCGCTCAAGCGGACCATGGTCGTGTCCATGAAGGTCGCCGGATGCAGGCAATTGACGGCGACGTTTCGTCCCGCAAGCTCCTGGGCAAGATCGATAGTGAACATGATTTGCGCCAGCTTGCTCTGCCGATAGGCCCTGGCGCCGCTATAGCCGCGAGTCAGCATCACGTCGGTAAAGTCGATGGGCTGTTGCCCCGCCGAGGCGACGTTGACAACGCGCGACGAAGCACGGCCTTCGAGCATCGGCAGCAAGAGGCGCGTCAGCACAAAGCCGGCGAGGTAATTGACCGCGAACCGCAGTTCGAAGCCGTCGGCGCTGAGCTCGCGCTGCGCCCCGCTCGTGCCGATTCCGGCATTGTTGACCAGCGCGTCGAGACCGTCCGAGTCGCGCCGCACCGCTTCGGCAAGCGAGCGAACCTCGGCCAGCGACGAGAAGTCGGCGATGAGAAGGCGCGCGTCGCCGCCTTGGCGCACGATCCGCTCGACGACCGCTTCGCCGCGCGCCCGATCGCGGCCGTGAACGATGACGCGCGCGCCCTCCGCCGCCAACCGCTCGGCGACGTATCGCCCGACGCCGTCCGTCGAGCCGGTGATGAGCGCTGTCTTGCCCTTCATGGTCATGGGTTGTCCGTTGGCTCCGTTGAACGAGAGCTAGCAAACGCGGCGCGGCGCAGTAAGGAGTCGGTTTATTCTGGTATCGATCCTGCTATGGTACCGCACATGGACGGAATGTCGGGTTCGCACAATGAGCGGCGGCGCGCGTTTGCTGCATTCCTGCGTTCGCGGCGCGAGCGGCTCGTCCCGTCCGAGGTTGGCCTGCCGAACGGCTTCCGGCGCCGGACTTCGGGCCTGCGCCGCGAAGAGGTCGCGCAGCTCGCCGGCGTCGGCGTCACCTGGTACACTTGGCTGGAACAGGGACGCAGGGTCAGCCCTTCGGCCGAGGTTCTAGACGCGCTGGCGACCGCCTTGCGCCTCGACGCCGCCGAGCGCCGCCACCTGTTCGTGCTGGCGGACCGGCCGCCGGCGCTCAAGCGCGAAGCCGGTCCCGAAGTCGTCGATGCGCCGATACGGCGCATGCTCGCTTCGCTCGGCGGGCAGCCCGCCTACGTGATCGGCCGTCGGTGGGACATTCTGGCCTGGAACCGCGCCGCGGCGGCCGTGTTCGGCGATTATGCGCGCCTCGAAGGCGACGCCCGCAACATCATGCACCTGATGTTCGCAAATCCGGCGCACCGGGCGATGCTGGCCGATTGGCCGAGTCTCGCCGCCGTGACGCTCGCCATGTTTCGCGCCGACTATGCTCCCTACCGGGGAGACGCGGACTTCGAGCGCCTGATTGCAAGTCTGCGCGCCGCGAGTCCGGAGTTCCGGGAATGGTGGCCGCGCCAGGAGATCGCCGGCCATCTTTCGGGCCACAAACGGATCGACCACCCGGCCGCCGGACGGATGCTGTTCGAATACACGAGTTTCGCCGTCTCGGGCGCTGAGGGGCTGCGTCTTGCGGTTTACACCCCGGTCGCCGAGGGAGACACGGAGCGGAAACTCACCGGCCTGATGCGCGAGACGGACCGAACGCCCGCTCGGTGGCGCGAGCCGGCGTAAGAGCGTGTCGTTGCCATAGCGCGAGAAGTGCGCAAGTCTCGGTGCAATTCCCTATTTAGCAGGGAAGTGTCGGGCAATTGAACTTCGGTCCGACCAAAGTCCAAGCACAGGGAGCACGTTCAAATGGC
>JBAUXQ010000961.1:0-1722 GCA_049584355.1 Roseiarcus sp.
CCGGAAAGCTCATTCGCCTTCTACTCCGGCCTGTTTGGCTGGACCAAGGGCGAGGCGATCAACATGGGACCCGTGGGGACCTATCAGATCTTCACCACCAAGGGCCAGCAGGCTGGCGGCATGATGAAGAAGATGGCCGAGGAGCCCGCGCCTCACTGGCTCTACTACATCACCGTCGACGCGATCGACGCAGCCGTAGATCGGGTCAAGTCGGCCGGAGGCAAGGTCGTGCACGGGCCGGTGCAGGTCCCGGGCGGAAGCTGGATCGTGAACGGCCTTGATCCGCAAGGGGCGATGTTCGCGCTGGTCGCGCCGAAAAAATGACAATGTCGGGGGCGAATCAAGCGATGCGCCCCCGTATTCAACCCTTGATCGGTCACCGCGGAGAGGGAGTTCCATGAACGAAACCCAAGCCTTGAAGTCCGCCGCCGAGCTCGCTCGCGTCGACCCGGTCAGAATCCCCAATGAAAGCGCCGAATATCGCGCTGCCCGCACCGCGCTGCTCGCCGAGGAGATCGAATTGCGTCGTCATATCGAGCGCGTCGCCGCCCAGCGCCGCGCGTTGCCGCCGGGCGGCCCGGTGATCGGCGACTACCGCTTTGAAGGCGAAGACGGCCCGACCGATTTCGCCGGGCTGTTCGGCGACAAGCAGACCCTCGGCGTCTATAGCTACATGTTCGGGCCGGAGCGCGCGCGTCCGTGCCCGATGTGCACCAACACGTTAGGGGCATGGGAGGGCAATGCGGCCGACATCGGCCAGAGGATCTCGCTCGCCGTCGTCGCGCGCTCGCCGATCGAGCGCCTGGTCGCCTGGAAAAAAGAGCGCGGCTGGCGCGACCTTCGCCTCTACAGCGATCTCAACGGCGCCTATTCGCGGGACTATCACGGCCTCCTGCCCGACGGCTCCGAAGTCCCGGCCTTCAACGTGTTCACGCGCCGGGATGGATCGATCCGTCATTTCTGGTCGGGAGAGATGACGAACGAGAGCGCCGACCCAGGCCAGGACCCGCGCGGCGCGCCCGACCCCGCGCCATTGTGGATGGTGCTCGACTCGACGCCGGAAGGGCGGGGCGCGGATTGGTATCCGAAGCTCGAGTACCAACGCCCCGCCTAACACAAGCCAACCGAAGAGAACGCGATGCGAGTCATGGTGATCGTCAAGGGGACCGAAGATTCAGAGGCCGGCGGCAAGCCGCCGAGCGAACTTTTGGCGGACATGGGCGCGTTCAACCAGACGCTGATCGACGCCGGGGTGTTCGTCGACGCCGGCGGGCTGAAGGAAACCCGCAAGGGGGCGCGGGTCGCCTTTTCCGGCAAGGACCGCGCGGTGACCAAAGGGCCGTTCCCGAACATCAGTGAACTCGCCGCAGGCTACTGGATCTGGAGGGTCAAGGATCTCGATGAGGCGATCGAGTGGGCCAAACGTTGCCCCAACCCGATGCCGGGGCCTTCGGTGATCGAGATCCGCGAGATGTTCGAGATGGGGGACTTCACCTGAGGCGCGCGCGATTCGCCCCTGGCCTCGAGCCGCGCGTGGCGCTAGACCCGCCGGATCGAAAGAGGGCTATCGATGAGTCTGAGCAGACGCAAACTTGGCGGCCAGGGGCTCGAAGTTTCCGCGATCGGCCTCGGCTGCATGGGCATGAGCCAGTCCTATGGCCCGGCGGTCGAGACCGAGTCGATCGCGACGCTTCATCGCGCAATCGAGCTCGGCTGCACCTT
>JBAUXQ010000962.1:0-6574 GCA_049584355.1 Roseiarcus sp.
AGGATCCCCAGCGCGAGCAGCGCCGGCGCGGCGTAGAGCGCGAGCAGCGCGAACGTGTAGACTGCCCGCGAGGTCGGCTGGGTCAGCGCCAGCGCGAGGCCCGGAACCAGCGCGGGCCCCCAGGCATAATCCTGCGTGATCGACTGGGTGGCGGCCGAGGCCAGCAGCGGCCACTCGCCCGCATCGGCCAATCGGGCGATCATCATCGAGATGCCGCGATAGGTCATGAAGTCGGCGATCATCAGATCGCGCGAGACGAGCACGAGAGTGGCGGCGTAGGCGCAAAGGCCGGCGAGCGCGGCCGTATACAGGGCCGCCAGGGCGAACGATAAGCGCCGCTGCTTTCGCGCCGACGTAAGCCATAGGACGAGCCCGACCCCGAACGCCGGCGAGGCGAAACTGAACAGTCTGAGCCTCGCCTCCGGCTCGGCGAACGCGCCAAGGACGATGAGGCCGGCGCCCGCCAGAACGCCCTGCGCTAGGTTCGAAAGCGACTCTTCGTCGAGCGCGAGGGCGAGCCCGCCCGCCGAAAGTCCGGAGAGGCCCGCAAGGGCGATCGGGACGATCGCTGGCGCGCCGGGCGCAAGGCGCCACAGGAGAAGCGCGGTCGACCCCGTGAGCGCGAGGCCGGCCAGGGCGGCGACCCACCGCTTCCCGGACAAGGCGGGGGGCGCAAGCGCGCGCCGGTCAACGACGGACATTCGGAGACGAATAGGGAAGACGGTTAAGGTTTTGCGCGCGACCCCGCTCCATCCGGAGCGTCCTTCGAAAGCCCTGCTTGCGCAGAGCCGCCTCAGGATGGGGCGGCGCGACCAGTCCCTCCGGCAGCTACCGCCCAGCCAGCCGGTCGGCGAACAGCGCGACTGTTTTGGCGTAAATCACGGCCGAGTTCCATTGCAGGATAGCGGCGAAGTTCGGCTCGCCTTCGTCCCAGCCCGCGCCCTGTTGCCAGCCGTGCGCCTTCAGGAAATTAGCGGTCGAGGCAAGAGCGTCGGCGCCATCATGGACGAGGTCCGGCGTTCCTGTCCCGTCGGGCGTCGTCGCAAACATGAGATAAGCGGAGGGCATGAGCTGCGTCTGTCCGATCTCGCCTGCCCAGGCGCCGCGCAATTGACTCGGATGCTGGACGATCCCGCGCTCTACCAGCATCAACGCATCGACGAGTTCAGCGCGATACCGCTCCGCCCGCCGGCAATCATAGGCCAGCGTGGCGAGTGCGGTGTACGTCGGAAACGAGCCGTTGTCGCCGCCGAAGCTGGTTTCCTGGCCCCAGATCGCCACCAGCACCGGCCCGGGCACGCCGAAGCGCTGCTCGATCTTGGCGAGCGGCTCGGCGTACCGCTTCAGTTCCGCCTTGCCCCGCGCGACCATTCCGGGCGTGACGTGGCTCGCGGCGAAGCCGGCGAAGTTATGCCCGAACATGGCGGCGCCGCCGTCGTGCCGCTTGACCTCCGGGTCGTAGGAAACGCCGCCAAGCGCGGCGTCGAACGCTCCGGCTGAGACGCCGTCGAGGATCGCCACTTGCTTGAACGAGCTCAGCCATCTGCTGAATCCTTCGCCGTTTTTGCCGCAGTCCTCGGCGCGCGCGCTCGCGCCGCCAAGGTCGGCCAAGACGACGGCGGCAAGCAGCCAGCCTCTCAAGTTTCTGCCTCGCATCGGCGGCTTGAACTCCATCGTTGCTCGATTCGCAACACTTCTATCGGTGAAATCGGCGGCAGGAAATGGGAACGGCGTGGGGAGCGCGGTTCAGGCCGCTTGCGGCTCGGGCCACGGCCTCGCCTCGCCGGCCCGCATCGCTTCGAACGCACCTGCGAGGGCCAGGACGCCAAGGTCGTCGAACCGGCGTCCTATGATCTGCAGCCCGATCGGCAGGCCGTCGGCGTCATGGCCGCAGTTGACCGTCGCCGCGGGCTGCTCCGACATATTATAGGCGACGGTGAAGCCGATGTGCGGAAATGGATTGAGCGGATCACGGCTGGGCGAGGCCCACTCGGCCGGAAAGGCGGTCATCGGCGCGGTCGGCGACAGTACAAAGTCGAACTTGGCGGTCGCCTCGACCGCAGCCTTGCGCATCTCCGGAATTTGGTCGAAGCCGCGAAACACCTCGACGCCAGAAAAGCCAGCGGCCGACTCCGCCCATTCTCGGATGAAGGGCAGAATGAGGGCTCGCCGTTGCGCCGGCAATTGTCCGATGTCGTTCAGCGCCCTGGCGCGCCAGAAACGGTCGAGACCGTCGAGCATGCCCTGGGTGAGGAACGGCTTCAGCGGCTCGACATGCGCGCCCGCGGCCTCGAAATCCCGCGCGGCGCGCTCAATCGCGGCCTTGACCTCGGCCGTGGGCGCGGCGCCGCAGCCCGCTTCGAGCAGGAGGCCGAGCTTGAGGCCCTTGAGCGGGGTCGGCTTGGCTGCCCAATCCAGCTTCTCATGCTTGAGGCTCGAATAATCGCGCGCATCGGGAAGCGACAGGGTCGCCATCATCAATGCGGCGTCGGCCGCATTGCGGGTCATCGGGCCGGCGACGCGGCCGATGTACGGCGGATCGATCGGAATCCGTCCGGCGCTTGGTTTGAGGCCGAAGATTCCGCACCAGCCGGCCGGCAGGCGCACCGAGCCGCCGATGTCCGTTCCGAGGTGCAGGGGGCCATAGAGCGCCGCCGCCGCCGCGCCGGCGCCCGCCGACGAGCCGCCTGGGTTGCGGTCGAGCTTCCACGGATTGCGCGCCAGCGCATGGAAGCTCGAGAGACCCGACGACAGCATGCCGTAGTCGGGCATGGTCGTCTTGGCGAAGATGATCGCGCCGGCCTCACGCAGCCGCGCCGCGGGCGGGGCGTCCGCCTGCTGCGGCGTCATGTCCTCCGCCGCGGTGCCGACGGGCTTGGGGTCGCCGCGGGTCGCGATATTGTCCTTGACCGTGACCGGCACGCCGTCGAGCGGACCGATCGGCTCCCCCTTCGCCCAGCGGGCTTCGGACGCGCGCGCCTCCTTCAGCGCGCGCTCAGGGGCATAAAGCCAGGTCGCGTGAATATGCGGTTCGTAGGCTTCGACGCGCTCGATCACCGACGCCATCGCCTCGACCGGCGACAGGGCGCGCCGCCGGTAGGCGCTAAGCATTTCCAGCGCCGACATCCGGAACGGCTGCATGCTAGTCCTTCGCCACGCTCGCGCGCGCGCTCATTGCCACGACAGGGCCGAGAGGTCGTTGACGAAGATCGGCGCGTTCTTCCACAAGCCCTTGAGCTTGGCGTCCGCGACCGTCACGTTCGGCAACTGGAACAGGAAGGCGTTGACGCAGTCCTCGGCGATCTTCTTCTGCGCCTCGCCGAGCGCCGCCTTGAAGGCCTCGAGATTGGGCGCAGACGTCACCTTGGCGTAAATCGCCTGGAACGCTGGGCTGTCATACTGATAATAGTAGTTCGGATTGGCGTAGATGCCGATGTCCAGCGGCTCGACGTGGCTGATGATCGTCAGATCATAGTTCTTGTCCTTGTACACGCCGCTCAGCCACTGCGCCCATTCGACATCCTGGATCTTGGCGTTGATCCCGACCTCGGCAAGTTCGGCGGCGATGATCTCGCCGCTCTGACGTGCATAGGGCGGCGGCGGAAGGATAAGGCTGAGTTCGAGCGGCGTCGTGACGCCCGCCTCTTTTAGCAGCGCCTTCGCCTTCTCGGGATCATGCGGATACATCCCGGTGAGGTCGATGTAGCCGGGATCGTTCGGGGTGAGATGGCTGCCGATCGGCGTTCCGAGGCCATTCATGGCGCCGTCAATGATCGCCTTGCGGTCGATCGCATAGGCGATCGCCTGCCGCACCTTCAGATCGTCGAGCGGTTTCTTCTTGTTGTTCATCGCGAGGATCGTCTTGCCCTCGGTGCCGCCGACCAGAACCTGGAAGCGCGGATCGCTCTTGAACTGGCCGAGCGCCTCGACATTGGCGAAGCGCGGGAACGCATCGACGTCCCCGGCGAGCATCGCGGCGACCGCGGCGGAGGGATCGGAGATGAAGCGGAACGTGGCGTGTGTCAGCGGGATCTTCGCCGCGTCGCGAAAGCCGTCCCACTTGTCGAGCGTGAGCGACGAGCCCTTGGTCCAGGCGGAGAGTTTATAGGGTCCCGTGCCGACCGGGCTGGTCGCCGCGCCCGCCGCGCTCTTCTCATCGAGGATGACGGCCGTGTCCATGCCGAGATGAAACAGCGCCTCGAAGCTCGGCTCCTTGAACTTGAGCACGACAGTCGTCGGATCAGGCGTCTCAATCGACTCGATCGAGGCGAAGAATCCCTTGTCCTTGTTGGTCGAGTCCTTGGCCGCGAAGCGATCGAACGAGAATTTCACGTCCTTGGAGGTGAACGGCTCATCGTCCTGAAACTTGACGTTCGGCTTGAGCGTGAAGGTCAGAGTCTTGAGGTCGGGCGAGAAGTCCCACTTTTCGGCGAGCAGCGGCGTGACCGAGAAATCCTCGTTGATCTTGGTAAGGCCCTCGAAGATATTGTACTGCGTGACTTCGCCGATGGCGGAGGCCGGCGCGCTGGTCGGATCGAGGCCCGGCGGCTCGAGCACCATGCCGATCGTGACGCTGTCCTTGGCGAAGGCGAAGCCGGGCGCGGCGCAAAGGGCGACGCCCAGCATGAAGACAAATCGAGAGACGCGGCGCATGAAGACGCTCCAGGAATGGGGGATGGCCTTTCAACCATAGCATCGGCGCAGCGGCGAGCGTCAAGAAAGAAAAACCCCCTTAGTTTGTCAACTAAGGGGGCTCTTCAATTTCCAAACAGACAGCCGATCAAGCCGGGCGTCCGTCGCCGCCGGCCGGGCGGGCGCGGCGTTCAGCCATGAAGCGTTCGAACTCCTCGCGGTCCTTGGCGCGGCGGATCGCGTCCACGTACTCGGCGAATTCGCGCTGCGCGTCGTCCAGCTTGCGGCGCTCCTCATCGAGGCGCGCGAGCTCCGCCGTCCGCCATTCGTCGAAGGCGGCGTTGCCGGTCGGAGCGGCGTAAAAACGGCTCGCGCGCCGCGCTGCGCCGCCGCACGCCCAACTGGAATTCGAGCTCATCATGGCGCGCGCATCCTGCCACTTGTTGGTCGCGAGCGTTTGCAGATCGGGCCCGCCGTAGCGGCTCTGCCACAACTTGTAGCCGAGGATCGCCAGACCGATCGGCCAGAAGACGACGAAGCCGAGAATCATGGCGATGATCTCAAACGCGCTCCACCGCGAGCCGCGCCGCCAACGGGCGCCGGCCCAGTCGCTGGGGCCGAATTCCCGCGCTCCGTACGAACCACCCATCGTGTTATCCGCCGTGCCCATTATGAGCCTCCGTGTCCTCATGCCGGCGACGCCTGCAGCGGCGATCGCTCACGCGCCTGTCAGATTGGGAGTCGCCAAGCGGCGCACAAGAGCCGTCGAATGTAAAAGAGCATTACATTAATGTCAATGTCGCTGACCTAACCAAGGGGATAGTGGCACGCGACCTCGCGGCTTCCATCTCCCTTCGACTCAAGAATTGGCGCCTCGTTCCGGCAGCGGGGACGGACGAATGCGCAGCGCCCAGCATAGGGGCAGCCACCGGTCGCTTCCGGCCCGCCGTTCAGGGCCGCGAGCGGCTCAACCCGCGTCGGCCGGTCGAGGCGGGGAGTCGCATCGACCAGTTCGCGCGTATAGGGGTGCGCCGGGTTGGCGAACAACTCCTCGGTCTTGCCGATCTCGACGATGCGCCCACGGTACATCACCGCCGTCGTCTCGCAGATGTGGGCGACGACGGCGAGGTCGTGGCTGATCAGGAGAAAGGTCACGCCCGCCTCGCGCTCGAGATCGCTCATCAAGTTCAGCGCCTGCGCCTGCACCGAGACGTCGAGCGCCGACACCGGCTCGTCGGCGACCACCAGCTTTGGCCGGGTGATGAGCGCCCGCGCGATGGCGATGCGCTGGCGCTGGCCGCCGGAAAACTCATGCGGATGCTTCAGGGCGTCCGAAGACTTGAGGCCGACCGCCTCGAGGGAAGCCTGGACGCGCGCGCGGCGCTCGGCTCTGCCAGCTCCGCCCAGCGCCGCCAGCGGTTCGGCGACGATTTTTCCGATTCGCTGGCGCGGGTCGAGTGAACCGTAAGGGTCCTGAAAGACCATCTGCATATGCGCCCGCATCGCGCGCAGCTCGCGGCGCGGCAGTTCGAACAGCGAGCGCCCCTCGAGGCGCACCGCGCCTGAATCCGGCCGGTCGAGCGCCAGTGCGATGCGCGCCAGGGTCGATTTCCCGGAACCCGATTCACCGACGATCCCGAACGAGCGCCCCTGCTGCACCGAGAAGCTGACGCCGGCCAGCGCCGGCCGGGCGCTCTTTCCGGCGAACGGGCCAGCGCCCGGCAGGCGATAGGTCTTGACGAGCGCTGAGACCTCGAGCAGCGGCGGTTCGCTCATCTCACGAACCCCACATCGCCCGCCCGGTGACAGCGCGACATATGGTTCGCGCCGAATGCGACCTGAGGTGGAGGCGTGGTCCAGCATTGGTCAAGGGTGAGCGCGCATCGGCCGGCGAACGGGCAGCCCGCGCGATGGTCGGGCGCGGCCGGCGGCGCGCCGGGAA
>JBAUXQ010000963.1:0-1696 GCA_049584355.1 Roseiarcus sp.
CCGACGACCTCGAAGAAGCCATCAAGGCGAAAGACAGCGCCAAATTCGTCAAGGCCTTCGCCAAGCTGACGGCCGCATGCAAT
This sequence comes from Roseiarcus sp., assembly GCA_049584355.1. GTDB lineage: Bacteria > Pseudomonadota > Alphaproteobacteria > Rhizobiales > Beijerinckiaceae > Roseiarcus. Next base: position 84 of record JBAUXQ010000963.1, read on the forward strand.
TCTTGCCATGAGGCGACCGGCGTCGGCTTCATCAAGATCCGCGAGCCGCGCCTGTCGCCGCTCGAGACCTCGCCGTTCACCGACGAGTCGTTCACTGGCAAGTAGCCGTTGTCATGCCAGCGAAGGCGGGCATCCAGACTTAAAGGCTCTGATGCGACTCTGGAGTCCCGCGTGCGCGGGAATGACAGGAGCCGCGGCTCCTTGTTCTGACGCGTCGCTCTAGGCGGGCAATTCGAAGAGCCGTCCCGAAGCGGGCAGCGGGTCCGCGACGCCGGCGAGCCGCAGGCAATGCCAGGCCATGGCGTGGTTAGAGGAGGTGACCGGAACGCCGGCGAGGCGCTCGAGCTTCGCCGCGGCCGCGGCGACGCGCAGGCTGGTGCAGGAGACGAAGATCGTCTCGACGCCGGGCGCTTGGGCGAGGCGGACGATCGCCGCTTCGATCGAGGCGACGGAAATGCGCGCGGCGTCGCGGTCGTCGCGGCGGTCGAAGGTGGCGGCGGCGGCGACGTCGATTCCGCGGGCGCGGAAAGCGGCGATGAGCGAGGCGTTGATCTCCGGCGCATAAGGGGTCAGGAGGCCGATCGACTTTGCGCCAAACGCGCGGAAGGCGGCGAGCGCGGCGGTGACCGGGGTCGTGCAGGCGACGCCTGGGCGGCTTTTATGGATTTCGTCGAACACCGCCGCTTCGCCGAGAGTCATCGTCGCCGACGTGCAGCCGAACGCGACTACGTCGAGCTTGAGGCCCGGCAGAATCAGCGCGACGCTCGGCGCGATCCTCGGCCCGATGGCGCGCAGGGTGTCGGGCCGGATCTCGGCGTCGTTGAAGACGCGCGATTCGTAGAACGCGACGCCGGGCAGATTGATGAGGGCGCGGAACTCGTGCTCCATCGTCTGGTCGGTCGCCAGAACGACGAGGCCGATCGCCGCGCGCCAGCCGAGACCGCCGTCGAGCTCGGACGGAAGAACGCCGAGATCGATGGTCGTTGGGGCCGGGCGGGCAAGGTCGAGAGACACGGGCTGGCCTCGCTTCTTTCAGGCGGCCATGAGGCCGTCCATGGGGATGGCCGGCGCACGGCCGGCGATGAGGTCGGCCGCAATGCGCGCCGAGCCGTGCGACATGGTCCACCCAATGTGGCCGTGGCCGCAGTTGAGGATGAGGTTCTTGAATCGGCGCTGGCCGATGAGCGGCAGATTGGTCGGCGTCATCGGCCGAAGGCCCGCCCACATTTCCGCCCGGTCGTACTCGGCGCCGTCGGGAAAGAGCTCCTGCGTCACCCGCTTCATGAAGGCGAAATCGGACGGCTTGTGGCTCGCGTCGTAGCCGGCGAATTCCGCCGTCGCGGTGATCCGCAGGCGGTCGCCGAAGCGCGAAATGGCGACCAGGTTATGCTCATCGAGACAGGCGATCGTCGGCGGCGACTTCGCCGCGCCGATCGGAATGGTCAGCGAGTAGCCCTTGATCGGATAGATGGGCAAGCGGAGGCCAAGCTTGCGGGCGAGAATGGGGCTCTCGGCGCCGAGCGCCAGCACATAGGCGTCGCCGATGAACGGGCCGCGGTCGGTCAAGGCTTGCGTCACCCTATCCCCGTCGCACTCGAGCCTGCCGACGGTCG
>JBAUXQ010000964.1:0-7755 GCA_049584355.1 Roseiarcus sp.
GTTCTCGTCATCGCCACCGGCATCCTCGGCGCGGTCATCGTCACGCCGCTCATGAACATGCTCGGCGTCACCGACTACGCCGCGCGCGGCTTCGCCGTCGGCCTCGCGTCACACGGCATCGGCACCGCCCGCGCGTTTGCGGTCGATCCGGTCGCCGGCGTCTTCGCCGGCCTCGCCATGGGCTTGAACGCGATCGTCACCCCGGCGGTGATCCCGGCGCTCCTGCCGTGGCTTGTGGGGTGATCTGGCCGCCTACTTCGCCATGCCGTCCATGAGGGTCAATAAATCGGGATCTGCGAGATCGGACGCAGCGGCGATGCGGCTCTGCCGGCGAGCCTCTTCAGCGAACCCTGGGCGGCGTGTGTCAGGAATCCAGATCTCAATAGGCCTCAAGCCCGCCGCCTTGAGAGCGGCGCGTCGCTTGTGAGCGCGCTCTGCAGTCTCAGAGACCAATGGTTTATCCGCGCCGGAGCTGCTTCATTGAACACAACTCGAAGCCGAATTGAAGCCCACGTTCCTCACCGCCGCGGATAGCGCTCGGTCAAAAGCTCGAACAGCGCCCGCGCCGCCTGGATCTCGCCGCCCGCGGGGCCATGGGCGCGCGGTTTCGGGTTCCAGGCGTAGACGTCGAAATGCGCCCATGCCTTCGCCTTGTCGACGAACCGGCGAAGAAACAGCGCCGCGGTGATCGAGCCCGCCATGCCGCCGCCCGAGCCCGAATTCGAGATGTCGCCGACGGTCCCCTCGATCATTGCCTCGTAGGGGCGCCAGAGCGGCATCCGCCATACGGGATCGCGGACGCGCGCCGCGTGAGCGCCGATCGAACCGGCGAGCGTCTCGTCATCGGTGTAAAAGGGCGGCAGGTCGGGGCCCAGCGCGACCCGCGCCGCGCCGGTAAGCGTCGCGAAATCGAGCATCAGCTCGGGCGCTTCCTCGTCGGCGAGCGCAAGCGCGTCGGCAAGGATGAGCCGCCCCTCGGCGTCGGTATTGCCGACCTCGACCGAGAGCCCCTTGCGGCTGATGAGGACGTCGCCCGGCCGCATCGCCGGGGCCGAGATCGCGTTCTCGACGATCGGGATCACCACTCTTAGCCGAAGATCGAGCCCTTCCTGCATTACGAGCCGCGCGAGCGTCAGCGCGGTCGCCGCCCCGCCCATGTCCTTTTTCATCAATTCCATGCCGGACGCCGGCTTGATGTCGAGGCCGCCGGTATCGAAGGTGACGCCCTTGCCGATCAGCGCGACTTTCGGCGCGTCCTCCCGCCCCCAGGAAAAGTCGACGATCCGGGGCTCTTCGGCCGCCGCGCGCCCGACCGCGTGAATGAGCGGAAAATTGGCGCCGAGAAGCTCCTCGCCGCGGACCATGCTGACGCTGGCGTCGAATTGCTCGGCGAGCTTGACGGCCTCCTGCTCGAGCGCGTGCGGCCCGAGCGCGTTGGCGGGCGCGTTGACGAGGTCGCGGCCGAAGGCGACCGCCGCGGCGATCCGCTCGAGCCGGTCCTTGTCGACGCCGTCGGGCGCGACGACCCGGGGCTTGGGGGCCGAATCGGCCTTGAACCGGTCATAACGATAGAGCGCGAGCAGGAAGCCGAGCGCGGCGAGATCGGCGTCATGAGGCGGGTTGGCGAAGCGGTAGACGCCTTCGGGCAGCGACGTCGCGAGCTTGCCGGCGGCAAACGGATCGCGCGTCGGCGCGCTCTCCCCATCGACCCCGAACAGCGCGCCGGCGAGCGCCCCGCCTTCGCCCGGAAGAAGCTGGATTCGTCCGGCCTTCGGTTTGAACCCGCAGCGCTCGGCGAACGCGGTCGCGGCGGCGCCGATCGACGTTTTGACCCCCTCCCAATTGTCTGGGCTGACCAACCAGACCGGCGTCGCATCAGGCGTCGGCGAAGCGAATGCGTGCAACGGCTCAAGTCTCCCTCGGACGGACAAGGTCCGCAGCGACTTAAGCTCATTTCGCCGGCTCGGGATAGGTTGCGGCGCTCGCTCAGCCGGAGGCGGCCCTAAGGTTGAGGCCGCGCCTCGCAGGGGCACGAGGCGCGGCCCTTGAGCGCCGCTCGCCATGGTCTCCGGGGAGACCGCGGTAGGGCGCCGACCCCGGCCGCTATGGGGGCTAAGCGACCGGGGGCAGACGCCAACCCCATCCTTGGCCGTCACAGGTTAAAGGCGCGTGGCGGTATCGCGTAAAGCTGGTCGGCTTGGCGATTTTTCCGCGCCCGACGCCGCCGCCGGTCAGAGGCGCCGGTCGGCGTCGAATCGGACGGGTCCGCCTCCGGCGCCACGTTGTGGCTTGACTCGAGGGTAACCTTGCGTTCGTTAGGGCGCTCAAATCACGGCGCTTCGGGCCGAATCCCGTGAGCGCGCGCCGAGGAGGATCGATTGTCCGAGCCCAGCGTGAATTCGAAAATTCGCCTGCTCGGCGGCATCGGGGCAAACGACAAGCCAACTGTCCCGCTACCCGCCCGGGCTCCCGTGCAAGCGGCGGCGCCCCCCGTATCGATCACGCCGCCGTCCGCTCCGGTCCAGACCGACCCGATCTTCCTCGGCGAATCGGTCGACGGAGCCGACGTCCTGGACGCCACAGAGCTGGTGCAGCCGCTGGCCCAGCTTTGCGTGACGCCGCAGGTGCAGACCCCGTTTTTGGCTGCGGTGGCCGGGGCGTCGGGCGCCGGCAAGACGTTCGCGCTGAGGCGCCTGGCGCAGGCGATCGTTGAGCTCAGCGCTTCGTCGGCGGCCTCAGGCGGCGTCGCGCTGGGACGGGCCGTGGTGGCGCATGTCGACGCCGGCAGTGGCCTCGAGGCGCCGGTGGCGATCGCCAGCGCCGCCTACGCCGCGCTTGATCGCGAGCCCGGCGGCGTCGACTATTCGGCCCTGCTCGATGAAACCGGCCATGCCGGCGGCGATCCGCAGCGCGCCGCGAGGGCGGCGTCCGACCGTCATGACGACCTGGTGAGGAAGGTCGAGGCCGAGCGCTCGCACCGCGACGACGTCGAGGCCAAGCGCGCCCGGCTGGCCGACACGCTGTTGTTCGAGACCCCCGGCTCGCGCATTGACGTTTTCGCCCGCGCGCGGCGCGGCATGATCGAGGCGCGGTTGCGCCGGTTCGGCCTCGCCGGATCGGACGCCGACGCCAGCTACCGCCATCTGGTGCGGGACATGTCGACCCTCGGCGCGGGCGCCCGGATGGGAGTCGTGGTCCGCGCGATATGGGCCTACGGCAGCCAGGCCCGGCTGCTCATGTGGGCGATCGTCGCCTTTGCGCTCGCCTTCGGGATCGGCTTGCTGCATGGGGACAGGGCCGTTACCGCGATCCGCGGCTCTAATGGCTCGCTCGAGCCGGTCGCCGACTGGATCGCGGCCCACGGCGAATGGTTCGACCGGGCGTCGCAGGTTTTGTACGTCCTCGGCGCATTGGCGATCGCGCTCAACCTATGGCGCGCGCTCGGGTTCTCGAACCTCATCTTGCGCGGCGCGCGGCTGCTCAACCTCGAGTCGCGCGAACGGCGCCGCGACCTCGATCAGCGCGCGACGCGGCTCAATCAACGCGTCGCCGCGCTAACGGCCGAGGCGGAAGGGGCCGCCAAGCGCGCCTAAGCGGCGAGCCAGCGGGCGGGGGGCAAGGCGTCCGTCCGGGCTCCGGGACCGGAATTTCTCGAATCGGGTCACGCGCCGGCGGCGGCGGCGCGGGCATTTCTCGCCGCTCTTGGCGCCAGGATCGGACTGCCCAATCCGGCGGCGCCGGCGCCCGACCGGCTCATCCTTGCGATCGACAATCTCGATGCGCTGTCGCCGGGCGCCGCGATCGCCTGGATCGACGCGGCCCAGAGCGCCATCGGAGCCGGTTGCGTGGGTTTGCTGGCTTTCGATCCCGCCCGCCTTGCGGTCACGCTCGGCGGCCCGCGCAAAGCGCGCCGGCGGTTCGGAAAATGGCTGCAGGTCTCGGTCAACTTGCCGGCTCCGGACGGGACGGACGGGGAACGGGTCGTCGCGCGGCTTCTGTCGACCGTGGGGCAGCCGGCGGCGGCGCCGAATGCGAAGCTGTCGGCGGCGCTCATCGAGCCGCTTTCCAGCGCGGAAACGTCCCTGCTGGCGGCGCTTGCCCCGCTCGCCGCCGATTCGCCGCGCGACGCCAAGCGTTTCCTCAACGCCTATCGGCTGGCGCGCTGCTCCGGTTTACCGCGGCCGGTGCTGGCGCTCATGCAGGCGGTCGCCTTCGCCGACGACGATGCGCAGGCGGCGATGCGCGATCGCCTCGCCAAGGGATCGGGCGAGCTCAGCGACGTCGGCGGCCCGGCGGAGCTGGTTGAGGCGCTGAAAGCTGCCCGCGCCGCCAACAACGGTTCGATATCGATCGAGGACGCGCGCGCGGCGGCGGAGATCGCCCGCCGCTACGCCCTGCCGCTCTGAACGAAGGTCTGGCTGCGGGCGCGCCCGCCGATTCAACCTGCGGGCGAATTCCGCCCAAAGCAAACCCAATTCCTCCCGTCACAACGTGCGAAGTCGGCGCGAGGCGCAAAACCCAACCTAGGCGAGATATGCGGATCACCGGTTGGCTCCCGCTAGGCATCCTCAGAATCGCCCTGGTTTTGATTGCGCCGGCGGCCCTGATCTCCACGAGCCTCGCGGAGGAGCCCACTGCCTCAGGCAGACTCATCAGCGCCGAGGCGATGCCGGGCGCTCCCGAGGACGCTCGGGCTTACCGAATTCGCTATTGGTCCACGGGTCTCGATGGCAGGCCTGTGGAGGTGTCAGGCGTGGTGATTGCGCCAAGCGGATCGCCGCCGCCGGGCGGCCGGCCGGCGGTCGCCTGGGCGCATCCGACGACAGGAGTCGTCCGCCGCTGCGCGCCGTCGCTCGCGCGCGTCTTCTTCGGCTCGGTTCAGGGGCTTCGCGCGATGCTCGATCGCGGCTATGTGGTGGCGGCGACGGATTATCCGGGGCTCGGGACTCCCGAGGTTCATCCCTATCTGGTCGGCGAAAGCGAGGCGCACGCGGTCCTCGATTCCGTCCGGGCGGCGAGGTCGATCCCGGAGGCCGCCGCCGGAGCGCAATTCGTCGTATGGGGCCATTCGCAGGGCGGGCAGGCGGCGCTGTTCACCGGTATCGAAGCGGCGCGCTATGCGCCGGAGCTCAAGCTCGTCGGCGTCGCCGCGGCTGCGCCTGCGACCGATCTCGCCGCGCTGATGAGTGACGATCTCGGCGCCGGCGGGGGCAACAACATTACGGCTATGACGCTATGGTCGTGGGCGCGCGTCTATGGCGCGCCGACCGAGAAGGTGGTCACCCCGCAAGCCGAGCCGGTCATCGACCGCCTGACGAAGCTCTGCATCGAGCGCTGGTTCGACATTCTAACCCGTCGCGGACCTACGCAGGCGCTCGAGAAAAGCTTCCTACGGGTCGGCAGTCTCGCAGAGCAAGAGCCATGGCGGCGCCTTCTGGAAGAGAATTCGCCGGGGCCCGTGCCCCCGGACATTCCAGTTTTCCTCGCGCAGGGGTCGGCTTACCGTCTCGTGCGGCCGTCGGTCACAGAAGCCTACCGGGAGCGCCTGTGCCGAAACGGGAATCGGGTGGAGTTCGTTCTGCTGCCTGGTGTCGGCCATGCCTTCATCGCTCGTGACGTAGCCGACGCCGCGGTCGCCTGGATGACCGCGCGCTTCGCAGGAGAGCCGGCGCCGACGAATTGCGGCGCCTCTCCCTGAGAGCGAAGTCGGAGCATGGAGGACGGGCACGGGAGGATGGATGAGATCGAGCGGCTTGAGCTTCAAATCGAGGAGCTGCGCGAGGCGATCGAGCGCAGCCGGAGGTTCGCGCTGGCCGGGCGAGCCTTGGTCGTCGCCGGGCCGGCGTTGCTGGTCGCCATCCTCATCGGCCTTGTGGCCTTCACGCCGGCGCGGACCGTCTTCGCCCTCGCCCTCGCCATCGGCGGGATGGTCCTGTCGGGCAGCAGCCGGGCAACCACCGAAGAGCTGAGGCGCGCATTGACGCGGGTCGAGGCCGAGCGGAACGCCGCAATCGACGGTCTCGAGCTCGTCGACCGCGGCGACGGAACGGGCTAACCCGGTCGTCCGTTCTGACCGGGAAAGGCCTTCGAATTTAGAAAGGGGGCACCCTGGACAGCCCGTTCGGCCCGAGGTTGTCACCCATGTCTTAGGTACAGACCGTCACCCATCTGTCCGGGCCGGACACAGAAAAACTGGAGCGGGCGAAGGGATTCGAACCCTCGACCCCAACCTTGGCAAGGTTGTGCTCTACCCCTGAGCTACACCCGCATCCGTTAGACGGCGTCGCCGCCGGCCGCCGCTTATGGCGCAAGGATAACCAGAATGCAACTCCGTCCGGCTACACGCTGACACAAAACTGTCGAAGTCGAGCCCCGCCGCGCACGCGACCTTGATTTGAATCAGGGGTTCATCCGTGCCAAGCGGGATGATAAAGTGAGCTTTAGGGAATGAACGAGGCCCTTAAACCGGACGACGTCACGCAACGCTCGGCCCCGGCGACCGTCGAAACGGCGCGGCCGCGCCGGCGGAGCCTTTTGCTGAGGATCGCGATCGTCGCCGCGTTGGCCGCGGCGGCCGTGTTCGTGTGGCAGAAATTCGAGCACAGCGAACCCTCGACCCAGGAGGGTGAAAACTCCGGCCGACACGGGCAACCGCCGCAGACCGTGCGGGTGGCGCCGGTAACGCTCGGCGACATGCCGCTGACCATCGACGCCCTCGGCACGGTGACGCCGTTCGAGACCGTGACCATCCGCACCCAGATCGCCGGCAACCTGCAGGAAGTTGGGTTCACCGAGGGCCAGATCGTCAAGAAGGGCGACTTCCTCGCCCAGATCGATCCGCGCCCCTATGAGGCGGCGTTGGCGCAGGCGCAGGGGCAACTGGCCAAGGACACAGCGCTGCTCGGCCAGGCCCTGAGCGACCTTGCCCGCTATCAGCAGCTCGCCAAGCAGGATTCGATCGCCCAGCAGCAGGTCGCCGACCAGATCGCGCTGGTCGCCCAGGACAAGGCGGCGATCACCACCGACCAGGCGATGGTCAAGACGGCCGAGCTCAACGTCGCCTACACCCATATCGTTTCGCCGGTCACCGGTCGGGTCGGCCTGAGGCTGGTCGACCCCGGCAACTATCTGCAGCCCTCCGACACCACCGGCATCGTCGTCATTACTCAGATCGATCCGATCAGCGTCGTGTTCACGACGCCGGAGGACAATCTGCCGCGCATCTCGGCGCGGCTCAATTCCGGCGCCGAGCTCAAGGTCACGGTGCTCGACCGGGACAATGTCAGCGCGCTCGCGACCGGGACGCTGACCACCTACGACAGCCAGATCGACGTCACCACCGGGACGATCAGGATGCGGGCGACGTTCGCCAATCCGAACAGCGTTCTGTTCCCGCAGCAGTTCGTCAACGTCCGCCTTCTGGTCGACACCATGACCGGGGCGACGCTCGCCCCCAACCCGGCGATCCAGCTCGGCGCATCGGGCAATTTCGTCTATCTCCTCAACGACAATTCGACGGTCGCCAAACGCGACATCGTCACCGGACCGGGCGACGGCAAGCGCACGGTGATCACCTCCGGCCTCAAGGTCGGCGACAAGGTGGTGATCGACGGCGTCGACCGCCTGCGCGACGGCGCGACGGTCAAAGTCGTCGACAGTCCGGCGAGCCCCGGGGCGCAGGCCTCGACCGGCGACGGGCTCGAGCAAAGCGGCGGCGGACCTGAGGCCGGATCGGCCGACGGCGCCGGCCAGCAT
>JBAUXQ010000965.1:0-5312 GCA_049584355.1 Roseiarcus sp.
CCCTCGGCTTTGAAAATCCTTCCCGACAATTTGGATTTTCCTTCCTTTGATTTGGAAAACGCTTCCCTCGTCTGCGCTTCCGAGGCCGAGTTCCTGCCGGGAGACAAGAAGGCCGTTTTACAGCGTCATCTGGGTCTGCACCGTCAGCGCGACGAGCTTGCCTTCCTCGGTCGCCACCAGCGTCTGCCAGATCGAGGTTTTCTTGCCGCGATGAACGAGCGAGGTGCGGCCAATGACGGTCGCGCCGGCCGGCGCGGCGGCGACAAAATTGGTCTTGCTCTCGACCGTGGTCGTTCGCTTCGCCTCTGGCGGAAGAGTGACCAAGGCGGCGGCGGCGCCGAGCGTGTCGGCGAAGCTCATGATCGCCCCGCCATGGCCGATGTCGCCGAGCGTGCACAGTTGCGGCCGGATCGTCATCCGCGCGGAAAGGGCGTCCTCTTCGACGGTGATGAACTCGATCCCGAGCAGTTGGGCGAACGGCAACGGGTTTGCGTTGATGCGGTCGAGAAGCGACATGAATCCCCCTGCGCCGCGCGCTGAAGCGCTGGCGATTGACACCGCTCCGGCATACCATTGCGGCGACGGCGGCGCCACGAAGGGGCGTGAAGATGAGGAACATGTCGATCATCACGATGGCGGCGACGGTCGGCCTTGCGTTGGCGCTAACGCCCGCCGGGCGCGGCCTCGCGGCGGGCGCCGGGCCATTCGACGGAATGTGGAGCGTCGAGGTCGACTGTCCGGATGTCGGCGACGTGAGGGGCTACAACTGGCGCTTTTCGGCTCAAGTCACCTCGGGCGTGCTGACCGGCCACTATCAGTCGCCGACCACCTCCGGGACAGGGACTTTAAGCGGACGCATCCGTCCCGACGGCCAGGCGGTGCTGACAATGGTTGGTAGGACGGGGCCCGAGGAGATGACGCTTTACCACGAACGCGCGGGGTCGCCGATCCGATACACCGCCAACGTCCATTTCGACGCTCATAGCGGCTCAGGCATGCGCAACGAACGGCGCGCCTGCCGCTTGACGTTCACCAAGTCGTAAAGAGCGATCGGTGGTGAGGCGGGAACGTTCGACGGGAAGGGCCGTTGGGTCTAAGCTCCAACGCAGCGGAGCGCAGGTCGCGATCGGTCGCGCAGGGGAGTGAGAGCCATGGTTCGGAGTAGAGTTCTATTGTGCACAGCCGTCGCGGGGATCGCCGTTGCGCTAGCGGGTTGTGAGCCGACCACAGTTTACCCCTCCGCCGGTTATGTAGCGCCGTTCTACGCCGGCGGTTATTACGGCGCGCCGTACTACGGCGGCGGCTATTATGGTGGCGGCTATGGCTATGGCGGCGGCTATGGCTACGGCGGCGGATACCGCACCGCCTATTACGGCGGCGGGGTTTATCACGGCGGGGTCTATCGCGGCGGCGTCTATCGCCGCGCCGGCTATTATCGCGGCGGTTATGGCCACGGCGCTTACCGTGGCGGCTATCGGGGAGGCGGCTTCAGGCGGCCGTAAGGCAGAGCGACGACGCGGCGCTTTCCTTGCTCGGTTGAGCAGACGCCCGTCTTTCGCCGCCCTCATCGCGAGGTGCAATCCAGGCGCCGCAGGGCGCTACTCCCGACATTCTCCTGGATTGCTCGGGCTTGACCCCAGGGTCGTAATGACGGCTGCGTCGCCGTCTTAAGGAGTTCAAGGCTCTTGTCATAAGGATATTCGAGCTCCGATCGCATCATGCCTGACCAAATCATTCTCCATCATTTCGAAGAGTCGCCGTTCTCGGAGAAGATCCGGACGATCTTCCGCTTCAAGAGGATTTCCTGGCAATCGGTGCGCATTCCGCGGATCATGCCGAAGCCGGATTTGATGCCGCTGACCGGAGGCTACCGCCGCACGCCGGTGATGCAGATCGGCGCCGACGTGTTCTGCGACACCCAGGTCATCATCCGCGAGATCGAGCGCCGGTTTCCCTCGCCGACCCTGTTTCCTTCGGGCAACGCCGGCGTTCCGTGGGCGCTGGCCCTGTGGACCGATCGCCCGGTCTTCCAAAGCACGGTCAATCTCGCCTTCGGCGCCCTTGGCCACAAGGTCCCCAAGGAATTCATTGAGGATCGCAGCCGGCTCCGCGGGGCCAGCTTCGACGTCGAGAGGATGCGGGCGTCGATTCCGCAGATGCGCGATCAGCTTCGCGCCCATCTTGGCTGGATCGAGGCGCAGCTCAGCGACGGGCGGACATGGCTCCTCGGGGATTTCAGCCTCGCCGACATCAGCGCCTACATGAACGTCTGGTATGTGCGGTCGAGTCTCGTCTCGACGCAGGATCAAGCCGTCGCCGGACTCGATAGAATCTTCGCCCACCTCCCGCGCGTCGCGGAATGGGAGAGCCGGATGCGAGCGGTCGGGCACGGGCGCCGCGAGGAAATGACGGCCGAGGAGGCCCTCGCCGTCGCGGCGAAGGCGAGCCCGGAGACGGTTGCCGAGAACGATCCCGACGATCCGAACGGCCGGAAGGTCGGCGACAGGGTGCTCGTCGTGCCCGACGACTATGGAAAAGTCGAGGTCATGGGCGATATCGTCTCGCTGTCAGCGCAGCACATCGCGATCCGCCGCATCGACGAGCGGGTCGGGGAGATCGTGGTGCATTTCCCGCGCGCTGGCTTCCTCGTCCTGCCGGATTGAACGGGCGCAAAGTTGAACCCGTGGGCGGCTCGTCGTCGGCAGATCGTCCCCCAACCGCCGCCTCCTCCCCCGTGTGGGGGCGCCAATGGCTATCGTCGATTCCACGCCAATGCAGAATGCGCGCACCAAGGGCGGCGAGTCGCATAGCGCCGACGCATCAAAAGCTCAGAGGTTCGGCCGTTTGCCCGGCGCGGGTCTCGCGCTTGCCGTTGACTCTGGAGTGACTGGATTCGCGTCCGCGTTGGCGATATTCACCGCGTCGCCGGTCTGGGTCGATTCGAGCGGGCTGTCGACGAGCCGGTCGGATGGCGCGAGGCCGGATTCGATCTCCACGCGATTGCCGAGATTGCGGCCAACAACAACTGGTTTCAATGCGACCTTGTCTTCGGCGTCGAGCGCCGCGACCCGCATGCCTTGAGCGCCGAAAACGAGCGCGGTCAGCGGAATGGACAGCGTGTTCGGATCGGCTGGAATGTGGAAGTGGACTTCTGCAAAGGCGCCGGGCCAAAGCTTTCCCCCAGGGTTGTCCGCCTGCAGCTCGATCAGCGCGGTGCGCGAGTTTTCCGCTAGCGCATTCGACGTCGACACGAGCTCGGCCTCGAAAGTCTCCTTCTGGCCGGGCAAATGCAGGGTAGCCTTGATGCCGGGCGCCAGCTCGCCGAGAAAGGCTTGTGGGACATTCACGTAGATGCGCATGCGGTGGATGTCGGCGATTTGGAACAAGTCGCGCCCCGTGGTGCCGCCGGCGTTGACGAGATCACCGATATCGACATTGCGCGCCGTCACCACGCCGTCGAAAGGCGCCTTGATCTGCTCGAAGCTGGTCAGCTCCTGCAGCCGGTTCACCGCGGCCTGCTGCGCCACGACATTCGCCTTGGCCACCGACACCGCCGCGGCGCGCGAAGCCGCGGTCAAGTGGTCGGTGTCGCCCTGCTCTTTGCTCGACCAGCCTTCAGTCACGAGTTGCGAGGTCCGCTGGTCGGTGACCCGGCCGAGGTCGGCGTTGGCCTGCGCCTGCACGACAGCGGCCTGCAACTGAGCCAGTTGCCCCTTCGCCTCTTCCAGCTGTTGGTCGAGATCAGGGGCCGAAATTGTCGCCAGGATCTCGCCCTTCGACACATGGGCGCCAATGTCCTTATTCCACGCAGTGATATAGCCGCTGGCTCGCGCGAAAAGTGAGCCGGTGATGAACGCGGCGACGTTGCCCGGCAGAACCAGTTCCTGTTCTCCGGATCCGCGTTCAGGCCGGACGACGCGCACGGTCGGAACGGTCTGGGCGTTGGTCCAGGCCGCGACCTCCTGTGTGCTCTTGGCGCGATCGGAGATGCCGGAAACGGCAAGGCAGACGGCGCCGATTGCGAGAACGCAGACGACAAGCACGACACGGTGCGTTTTCGGCGGAGTGGCGGGCGATTCAGAGGACATGAGGGCTCCGGATCAGGCGTGAGAAGGCAGGCCAGCGAGCGGCTCTGCGACGTTGGCTTTGCTCGGCTGGCGCCGATGCGCGATTGAGAACACGGTCGGCACGAATAAAAGCGTCGCGAAGGTCGCAAACAGAAGGCCGCCGATAACGGCGCGTCCCAGCGGCGAGTTCTGCCCCGGCTCGATAGCCATCGGCGCCATGCCGATGATCATGGCGAGCGCCGTCATGAGCACCGGCCTGAAGCGCGTAGCGCCGGCCGCGAGCGCGGCCTCGACCGCGTCTTTCCCTTCCGCGAGCTGTTCGCGGGCAAAGCTGACGACGAGGATGCTGTTGGCCGTCGCCACGCCCATACACATGATCGCCCCGGTCAACGCGGGGACCGACAGGCTGGTGTGGGTGAGGAACAGCATCCACACGATTCCGGCCAACGCCGCGGGAAGCGCCGTGATGATCACGAACGGATCGAGCCACGCCTGGAAGTTGACGACAATCAGGAGATAGATCAGTACGACCGAGAACGCCAAGCCGATCAAGAGCTGCTGGTAAGCGCTCAACATTGTCGCCGCCTGGCCGCGGATCGTAACGGTCGACCCTTTGGGAAGATTGCCGCGAGAATCGTCGACGATCTTTTGGATGTCCGCGGCGACGCCGCCGAGATCGCGGTCCTGGGTGGTGGCGTAGATATTGACAGTGTTTCGGATGTCGTAGTGCGAAACGATGGCGTTGAGAGGCTCGGGCGAGAAAGTCGCGAGCCCGCCGAGCAGTTGCGTCGACTGAGCGGCCGTCAGCGGCAGGTTCTTCAGGTCTCCGAGCGTGTCAATGTCGTACTGCGGCGTTTGGACCGAAACGGCATAGGAAACGCCGTTGGCGGGGTTTAGCCAGTAGGTCGGGGCCGTCTGGGTGCTGCCCGAGAGCGTCGCCTGGATGCTTGTCGAGGCGTCGTCCTCGGTGAGCCCGACGACGCCGGCCAGTTCGCGGTTGAAGTCGACCTTGAGCCCCGGACTCTGGAACGCTTCCTGGATGCGCGGATCGGCGACGCCGGGGACATGGCGAATTTTCGCCAGGAGCTTGGTCGCGAACGCTCGGCTCGCATTGAGATCGGCGCCGGCGATCTGGACGTCGAGCGGCGCGGGCGAGCCGAAGTTGAGGATCTGACTGACGATATCGGCCGGCAGGAAGGAGAACGTCGCGCCTGGAAACGCCTTCGGCAGTTGCTCGCGCAGGGT
>JBAUXQ010000966.1:0-5706 GCA_049584355.1 Roseiarcus sp.
GCGCAAGCTCGAGCTCGCCTATGTCGACAAGGCCGGGCGCTCCTCGACGCGCGTCGTCTGGCCGATTGCGCTCGGCTTCTTCGACCATGCGCGGATGCTCGCCGCCTGGTGCGAGACGCGCCAGGCCTTCCGCCATTTCCGCCTCGACCGGATGGCGGCGGTCGAGGTGCTTGACGAGCGCCTGCCGAAGCGCCGGCGAGCGCTGCTCATCGACTGGCGGAGGGCGGAGGGGCTCGACGAGTGAGCCTCGCGCCACGGCGTTGACGGGGATGGCCGGGAAATGATATACATAACTTAAGGTATATTAATTGAGGATATCATGCACGTAGCGAAATGGGGAAACAGTCTCGCGGTGAGACTGCCAAAGGCTCTCGTCGATGAGCTTCATCTCGCGCCCGGCGACGAGCTTGAGGTCGTCTCGGCGAACAAGAGGGAGATCGTGGTCGAGAAGCGCGACCGGCGCGCGGAGTTTCTGAAAGCGATCGCCGAATTCAATTGGCCGCTGCCCGAAGGATACAAATTCGATCGCGAAGAGGCCAACAAACGGCGATGATATTCTCGGACACCAACGTGTTCGTCTACGCGTTCTCCGCCGACCCAAAGCGCGCGGCCGCCCAACGCATCCTCGCCGACGGCGGCCTCATCAGCGCGCAAGTTCTCAACGAATTCACCAGCGTCATGCGAGTGAAGGCGCGGCGGACCTGGGAGGAGATCGAGCGCTCTTTGTCGCTCATCATCCGCCGTTTCCCGACAGTGCTCCCGCTGACCCTCGAGACCCACGCCGCCGCGTTCGCGCTGGCGCGCGATCAATCGCTGGCCTTTTACGACGCGCTGATCCTCGCCGCCGCGATCGAAGCGGGCTGCGAAACGCTCTACAGCGAGGATTTCCAGCACGGCCGACGATTCGGCGACTGCACGATCGTCAATCCGTTTCTCAGTGGGTCGGGCGGATGAAAGCTTGTGTTTCGTCTCAGCGAGCAAGAGCCGTATGTGGGCTTCGACCGCGCGAAACCGCCGATATCCCGTTCCCTCAGCTCGGCCCACTTCAAGAAGATCCATTCTTGATGCCGCCGCGGGCGCGACTCGCCCCCTGGCCGGCTAATGGGATTTTGACGACGACCATCTTGGCGCATCAGATGCCGCCGGGGGCGCCGTCCATCCCGCCCCCTCAGGCCGCGCGCGTCAGCCGATCGACCTTGATCTGATCGGCGTGACGCATAGCCTGCGCGAGATCGAACGCCGCTTGCAGGCGGAGCCACGTTTCCGCGCCGCCGCCGAACGCCTTGTCGAGCCGGATCGCCATCTCCGGCGAGATGCCTGAGCGGCCGTTCACGACGTCGGATAGCTGCTTTCGGCTAACTCCAAGCTTCTTCGCCGCCTCGGTGACGCTGAGGCCCAAAGGCTCAAGGCAGTTATGGCGAACAGACAGCCCCGGATGGGGTGGGTTCTTCATCGGCATGGATTGGCCCTCCTAATGGTAATCGATGAGATCGACCTCGCTGGCGTTTCCGTCCTCGAACCGGAAGACAACGCGCCAGTTTCCGGACACCGCTACGGACCAGAAGCCCGCAAGGTCGCCCTTGAGCGGATGCAGACGAAAGCCCTGGAGGTTTATATTGCCGACTTGCGACGCCTCTTCCAGGCGTCCAA
The DNA here is from genome assembly GCA_049584355.1 of Roseiarcus sp. GTDB lineage: Bacteria > Pseudomonadota > Alphaproteobacteria > Rhizobiales > Beijerinckiaceae > Roseiarcus. Next base: position 1,651 of record JBAUXQ010000966.1, read on the forward strand.
GAATCCGCGCGACCTTGGCCGGTCAGGTGACACCCCTTTCCGGTCTCCCGTCTCGAATAGGCGCTTGAGGCCCTTGTGGCGGAAGCTGACGATCATGGTGAAATGTAACCCGCCACCACTCAGGTTACAATCCGCGCTCTGAGGGGAGGACTCGGAAGCGGGTAGCGCCGCGCGCGGCGTGCCCGACAGGCAATTTAGCGACGCGACGCTTGCCACGAATACGGGCGAAAGTGCGCATCGGCTTCACCAGTGGCCAAAGTCATTTTCGATGCCGCGGCCGAAGCCTTGGTTGCAGGCGTCGCAACTCGTCGGTCGTAGTAGTGACTTGTTGCCGAGACCCTCCGGCAGAGCGTGCGCTTCGAGCTTGAATTGCGACCTCCGGCGAACTCTGGCCGCGGAAACCTGTTGCGCAGGCGCCCCGAGCGAGGACCTTTTCGTTTGAAGACCCCGACTCGCAAGCTGCGCGGCGGCGCCTTATATGTCGCGGGATCGTCACGATTGGGCCGCGTCAGGGCCTTATCGCGGGCGAGGTCCCAAACCGAAAACAGGTTGCGATGACCTCTCATGTTCAGCCGGCGGCCAAGGTCGCGCATTTCACCCTTGCCAACGGCCTCGACGTCATCGTCATTCCCGATCATCGCGCCCCCGTCGTCACCCATATGGTCTGGTACCGCAACGGCGCCGCCGACGATCCGCCGGGCAAGTCGGGGATCGCCCATTTCCTCGAACACCTGATGTTCAAAGGCACGAAAAAGCATCCCAAGGGCGCGTTCTCGGAGTTCGTCTCCGAGGTCGGCGGCCAGGAGAACGCCTTCACCGGCAACGATTTCACCGCCTATTTCCAGCAGATCGCCAAGCAGCACCTGAAAGCCTGCATGGCGTTCGAGGCCGACCGGATGACCGGCCTCACGCTGACTGACGACATCGTCGCCCCCGAGCGCGACGTGGTGCTCGAGGAGCGGCGCATGCATTGCGACACCGACCCCGGCGCGCAGCTCAGCGAAGCGGTGCAGGCGACGCTCTTCACCCACCACCCTTACGGGATCCCGGTCATCGGCTGGGGGCACGAGATCGAGGGCTTGAGACGCGAGGACGCGCTCGCCTATTACAAGCGCTTCTATACGCCCGAGAACGCGATCCTGGTGGTGGCGGGCGACGTCGAGCCCGAGGAGGCGCGGGCGCTGGCCAAGGAGACTTACGGCAAGATCAAGCCGCGCGGGGCGAAGCCCGAGCGGGTGCGGCCGATGGAGCCCCCGACCGTCGCGAGCCGACTGGTGACCGTCGCCGACGACAAGGTCGAGCAGCCCGGCTGGCAGCGGCACTATCTCGCGCCGTCCGCCCGCACCGCAAAGGAGGGCGAAGCCGAGGCGCTCGAAGTGCTCGGCCATCTTCTCGGCGGCGGGCAGACCAGCGTCCTCTACCGCACGCTGGTGATGGAGGAGAAGCTCGCGGTCTCGGCCTGGGCCTATTACCACGGCACGGCGCTCGACCAGAGCCGGTTCATCGTCAACATGACGCCGGCGCCCGGCGTGACGCTGGAAGCGCTCGACAAGGCGTTCGACCGGGCGCTGGCGAAGTTCCTGGACGAGGGCGTCGACTCGGGCGCCCTCGAACGGGCCAAGACGCGCCTCGTCGCCGACGCGACTTACGCCCGCGACAGCCAGTCGGACCTTGCGCGCTGGTACGGCTCGTCGCTGGCGATCGGCCAGACGCTCCGCGACGTCGAGGAATGGCCGGGGCGGATCGAGGCGGTTACGCCGGAGGCGGTGATCGAGGCGGCGCGCCGCTGGCTCGACCATAAGCCCGCGGTGACCGGCTATCTGCTGCCGCTCGAGAGCGAGGCCGCATAGGAGGCGCGGAAGTTTCGCCGCCGCGCCGACAAGGCGCCAAGCCGACAAAACGAAAAATGGAAACGCCGATGCAAAAGCACCTCGCCCTTTCGCCCTCCCATTCCGCCGTCAACGTCGACGTCGTCACGACCCCGCGCGGCCTCACCCTGTGGCTCGTCCGCTCCTATGCGGTGCCGCTGGTGTCGCTCGAATTCGCCATGCGCGGCGGCGCGGCGCAGGACCCGGCCGACAAGGCCGGCCTCGGCTCGCTGATGGCGGGGCTCCTCGACGAGGGCGCGGGCGAATTCGATTCGCAAGGCTTTCATCGGGCGCTGGACGAGAAGGCGGTCGAAATGTCGTTCCATTGCGACCGCGACCATTGGAGCGGGCGGATGCGCACGCTGACCAAGAACCTCGATCGCGCCGCCGAATTGCTCAGGCTCGCGGTCAATGCGCCGCGGTTCGACGAGGAGCCGTTCGAGCGGGTGCGCGACCATATGAACGCCCGCCTCCGCCATGTCGCCAACGATCCGGGCACGCTCGCCAACCGCAACTGGAAGGCGAAGGCGTTTCCCCATCACCCCTATGGCCAGCCGGCCGACGGCTCGCTCGAAACCTTGGCCCGGATCGAGCGGGCCGATCTTATTCATGCCGCCAAGCGCGGAATCGCCCGCGACCGGTTGATGATCGCGGTCGTCGGCGCGATCGACGAGAAAGACGCGGCGGCGCTGGTCGACAAGGCGTTCGCCGACCTGCCGGCCAAGGGGCGTCTCAAGCCCGTCCCCGACGCAGCCTTCGCCGGCCTGGGCGCGATCGACCTCGTCGACCTCGACGTGCCGCAATCGACCATCCGCTTCGGCCGGCCGGCGCTCAGGCGCGACGATCCGGACTATATCGCCAGCGTCGTCGCCGCCCATGTGCTGGGCGGCTCAGGCTCGATGACGTCGCGCCTGTTCCGCGAAGTGCGCGAGAAGCGCGGCCTTGCCTATACGGTGTTCGGGACCTTCTACGCGCTCGAGCACGGCACCTATTTCTACGGCGGCACGACGACCAAGAATGAGCGGGCGCGCGAATCCTTCGACGTCGCCTCAGCCGAAATCCGCGACGTGGCGCTGAACGGCCTCAATGAAGAGGAATTGGAGAAGGGCAAGACCTACCTCATCGGTTCCTATCCCCTGCGCTTCGACACTTCGGCCAAGATCGCTTCCCAGCTCATCCACATCCAGCTCGAGGGCCGGGCGCCGGACTGGCTCGTCGAGCGCAACCGCGAGATCGAAGGCGTCACGATGGAGAGCGTGAAGCGCGCCGCGAGCCGCGCCTTCGGCGACGGGTCGCTGTTGACGACGGTGGTGGGACGGCCGGAGGGGTTCTGAGCCCTCACCCCAACCCCTCTCCCGCGAGCGGGCGAGGGGGCCTTGCCTTCGCACGCTTGGCGGGAGCGGGGGGCTGACCAGCCTTCCCCCGCTGCGCCTCAAATGCAATAAAGTCGGCGAGGTCCTCATGCCGATTCGCCGTCTCGATCCGCTTGTCATCGACCGCATCGCCGCGGGCGAGGTGATCGAGCGGCCGGCGGCGGCGATCAAGGAACTGGTCGAGAACGCGCTCGACGCCGGGGCGACCACGATCGAAGTCGTGATCGAGGCCGGCGGGCGAAGGCTGATCCGCGTCGTCGACGACGGGCGCGGGATGGACGAAGCGGATCTCGCACTTTCCGTCGAGCGGCACGCGACATCGAAAATTCCCGACGGCGACCTGACCGCGATCGCGACCTTCGGCTTCCGCGGCGAGGCGCTGCCGTCGATCGCTTCGGTGTCGCGGCTCGAAATCCGCGCTCGCGCGCAAGGCGCGCCGACGGGCTTGAGGCTCGTGGTCGAGGACGGGAGAAGGAGCGCGATCGAACCCTGCGCCGCGCCCGTCGGGGCGCGGGTCGAGGCGCGCGATCTCTTCGCCGCCACCCCGGCGCGGCTCAAGTTCCTCAAGTCCGATCGATCGGAAGCGCTGGTCGCGGCCGACGCGGTCAAAAGGCTGGCGATGGCCGCGCCGCATGTGCGCTTTTCGTTCGAAAGCGACATCGGCTCGTCGTTCGACTGGCCGGCCGCTGGCCAAGGCGAAGCGGGCTTCACCGAACGGCTGCGCCAGGCGCTCGGCGACGACTTCGGCTTGAATTCGGTCGGGCTCGACGCGAGACGCGAGGGCGCGCGGCTTTCCGGCCGGGTGGGCCTGCCGA
>JBAUXQ010000967.1:0-2820 GCA_049584355.1 Roseiarcus sp.
CTTTCCGGCCTTGCGTCGGCGGCGATCCTGACCGGCGGGGTGCGCTCCGGCGACGGCCTGGCGACGCTGAGCTCGCCAACCATCCCTGAGCCCGCGACCTGGACGACGCTCTTGATCGGCTTCGCCGGTCTCGGATTGGCCGGATATCGGCGCAAGCGAGGAGGGGCCTCGCCAACCGTCACCGCCTCGCCAAAGCCCATGTGACCAGCCATCGCCCAACCGGTCGACGAGTGGCTGCGGCTTCCCGGATTGCTCCGCCGTAGCCCGTTGGGAAGACCCGCGTCTTTCGACGCCCTATGCCTTCCAACGACGAAGACGATCGGCTTCAGGCGAAATCGGGTTCGCCGCGCTCAGGCCGCCAGCCGCACCGGCCGCAATCGGCCGGCGAGGTCCATCAGGGCGAGATGATAGGCCCGCGCAGTGCGATGGGAGCGGTTGTAGCGCGCCATCACCACGTCGAGCAGCTCGATCATGATCTCGCCGTCAACCTCGGCCAGATGGTCGAGCGTCAGATTGCAAGGATCGAGCGCGCCCACCAGGGTCTCGCGCGTATCCTCAAACTCCGCCATGTCGCCGCGGATAAGGGCGCGCCAGACCCGGGCGTGGAGTCGGGTCAGATTTCGTGAAAGCTCGTGGTCGCTGATCAGCTTGCGGTAGGCGGCGATCAGCCGATCGTAAATGACCGGCTCGGACCATTGCTTGAGACCGGAGAAGCCTTCGGACAGGTCGGCCCACGGCATGGCGGCGACTCCTTGACGGCTTGTTTCGCATCGCGAATCAGGAGGCACCACGCGAAACGCACACACACTGATTCATTATCGTTAACATAGTATGAATCCCTTGAAAGAGGTTTTCCACAGAAACTTCGTCGGCGAACGCTTTTTGTGCTTGACCTAGCGTAAGGGAAGGGAGCCCGCGCTGCGGAATAGATCGGGTCGCTCCGAACCGACCGTATCGTGAGCAACCGCCGCCGCCTCACACCGACTGTTGCGTAAAGCGATTCCATGCGTCTCGGCGAGTTGCGTGCGCGACGGAGGCGGGATTTGGAAACGCTGCGTGAATCTGGCGCAACCCGCCTCGGGTCGCAATCCTGTCGCGGGCCGCGAAAATTCTTTTCCGTCCTTTTCCTTGCTGAAAATCGGAATCCTGGATAGGATGCACTGACCATGTCGTACATCCCCGCAGAGCGCGAACAACCGAGCGCGGCGAACGCGCCGAGCATTTTTAACACCGCCTACCTGGCCATCAGGGGCGGCGAAGCTCCTCAACAAAGAAAAATGGCCCAGGGGGTCAGCGCAACCCCTTGAAAACGCTCGATTCGGACAAGGAAATCCAAGGAAATCCAAGCCTTTTCCTTTGATTTGCTTTGCTCGGGCTTGGCTGGATTTTGCCGGATTTGGCTATATTTTGGTTGGGCTTGGATTTGCCTTGGCCGGGAATAGCGCGCAAACAACGTATATATGATGGTTGTTTTATACCAGGTCACCGCCCGCCGGCGAACTCGGCCGGGCGGGTCTGGCGGGCGAGCGCGTCGAGCACAGCGTTGATCATGCCGCTCTCCTCGGGACCGAAGAAAGCGGCGGCGACGTCGACGTACTCCGTGACCGCGACCCGCGCCGGCACGTCGGGACGGTTGCGCAATTCGTAGAACGCGGCGCGCAGGATCGCGCGCATGAGCGCTTCGACCCGCTTGAGCGGCCAGCCTTTGGCCAGCGCGTCGTCGAGCCCGCGGTCGATCGGCAACTGGTCGCGCAGCACGCCGGAGACCACGTCGCGAAAGAAGGCGAGCTCGGCGGGGGTGTACGAATCCCCCTCGATCTCGCGCCCGATCCAGTGCGCCTCGAACTCAGCCAGAATGTCGGCGAGCCCCTTGTCGGCGATCTCCATCTGGTAGAGCGCCTGCGAAGCGGCGAGGCGCGCGGCCGAGCGCCGCTCGGACCACTTCATCGCCGGGCGAGCCGGCGCTGAAGATCGGCAAGGCCGATCGCCGCCCGCGCCGCTTCGCCGCCCTTGTCGCCCCGCTCGGGATCGGCGCGCTCCTCGGCCTGGCCGATCGTGTCGGTAGTGAGAATGCCGTTGCCGAGCGCGAGCTTCCGCTCGACCGACATATCCATCAGCGCCCGCGCCGACTCGCCGGCGACAATCTCGAAATGAAAGGTCTCGCCGCGGACGACGCACCCGAGCGCGACTGCGCCGTCGTAAGGTCGCCCGGCTGCCTTCGCCGCGTCGAGGGCGATCGCCATGCCGACAGGAATCTCGAGCGCGCCCGCCACGCTCACGAGATCATGGGCCGCGCCGGCGGCCTCGAGCGCACGGATCGCGCCGGCGAGCAGGCCGGCGCCGATCGCGTCGTAATAGCGCGCCTCGACGATGAGGAAACGGCCGCCCTCGATGCGAGGCGCAGATGCGGAGGCCCGGCGCGGCTCGGCCATGGATCAAGTCTCTCGAGGGCTGGCTTTGGAACAGCGCCAGTCCATAATAGCCGGGAGCCAGCGAGGCAAGGCTTGCCGCTTATCGCTCGCTGCGCGAACGCCAGACTCCGTAGCGCCACGGGCGCGCCCAGGAAGCGCGCAGGGCGAGCCGCTCCGGCGGCGGATCGTAGCCCGAGCCCCCGAGCGGATGGCAGCGGCATACGCGCGCCAGGCCAATCCAGGAGCCCGCCCACAGGCCGTGCCGCCGGATCGCTTCGTCCGCATAGGCCGAGCAGGTCGGCAAATACCGGCACTGCCGTCCGATGAGGCTCGAGAGCGTGAGCTGGTAGAAGCGGATCAGCGCGTGGGCGGCGCGGCGCGGGGCGAGAACAAGTGCGCTCACGGCGCC
>JBAUXQ010000968.1:0-2385 GCA_049584355.1 Roseiarcus sp.
ATCGATCAGGGGACGACCTCGACCCGGTCGATCGTGTTCGGCCTCGACGCCGCGCCGGTCGCCAGCGCCCAGGCCGAGTTTCAGCAGCTCTACCCCCGGCCGGGCTGGGTCGAGCACGATCCGGAAACGCTGTGGCGAACGACGCTCTCGACCGCGCGCGAGGCCCTCAGGCGCGCCGCCTGCGAGGCGAGTGATTTGGCGGCGATCGGGGTCGCCAATCAGCGCGAGACCGCGCTGGTCTGGGAGCGCGCGACGGGTAAGCCGATCGCCAACGCGATCGTGTGGCAGGACCGCCGCACGGCCGAGGCCTGCGCTGGCCTGAAGGCGGAAGGCGCGGAGCCGCAGGTGACGGCGGCGACCGGCCTTGTGATCGACCCCTATTTTTCGGCCACCAAGATCGCCTGGCTCCTTGACAATGTCGCGGGCGCGCGGGCGGCGGCCGAGCGCGGCGAGCTCGCCTTCGGCACCGTCGATACGTTCCTTGCTTGGCGCCTGACGAATGGCGCCGTCCACGCGACCGACGCCACCAACGCCTCGCGCACGCTGCTCTACGATATCCGCAACGGCGCCTGGGACGACGACATGCTGCGGCTCTTCCGCGTGCCGCGCGCGCTCCTGCCCGAAGTCATGGACACGGCGGCCGAGTATGGCGCGAGCGCGCCCGAACATCTGGGCGGTTCCGTCCCGATCCGGGCGCTCGTCGGCGATCAGCAGAGCGCGCTGATGGGCCAGGCCTGCGTTCGGCCCGGCATGGTCAAGGCGACCTACGGCACCGGCGCGTTCCTCCTGCTCAACACCGGCGCGACGCCCGCGCCGTCGCGCAATCGCCTCTTGACCACCGTCGCCTACCAGTGGGGCGGCAAACGAACTTATGCGCTCGAGGGCTCGATTTTCTCGGCCGGAGCGACGGTGCAATGGCTGCGCGACGGCCTTGAGATCATCGGCTCTGCCCCGGAAGCGGGCGAGCGCGCCGCGCGCGTCGCCTCGACCGAAGGCGTCTATCTCGCGCCCGCCTTCGCCGGGCTCGGCGCGCCCTATTGGAGCTCGGACGCCCGCGCCCTCATCTGCGGGATGACCCGCGGGACGTCGCGCGACGTCATCGCGCGGGCGGCGCTGGAGAGCGTCGGCTACCAGACCCGCGACCTCGTCGAGGCGATGACAGCCGACGCCGGGGCCACGATTGGGGTCATCCGCGTCGACGGCGGCATGGCGGCCAGCGACTGGACGATGCAATTCGTGAGCGACATGCTCGGCGTCCCGGTCGACCGCCCGGCCAATCTCGAATCGACCGCGCTCGGCGCGGCCTTCGCCGCCGGCTGGCAGGCCGGCGTCATGCCCGGCCCGGAGTCGTTCGCCGAGCGGCGCCGCCGCGATCGGGTCTTCGCCCCGGCCATGGACGATGCGACCCGCGAGGCGCTCCACCGGGGCTGGCGGGAGGCGGTGCGGCGGGCGCTGTGACGGGGCCGCCTCAGGTGAGTTTGCCGCCTGGCGAAAGCGGCGATTGGGGCGAAATCCGGAAACCATGCGCTCCTTGCATGGCTTGAAGGCCGACGCCCCGCCACAATTACAGCGCGCGGAACAGGGACATTTTCGCGCTGGAACACGGAGAATTATCCGCGGCAACAGGGAGTGAACAGGGGCGCCCGGCGCCTGTTGACGCAATCTTGCCTCAATCCCCCGCGCGGCTCCGGCGCCCCTGTTCGGACCGCATGGCTCGGTTGCCGCCCCGCGTGCGCCACGCCCTCGCGATTCAACCCGGGTAGCGCCGGCTCGCTTGATGGCGCGGGGGTTTGATGTAGAAAAGAGAACCGCCCGCTTTTTCGCGGGCACGCTTCGGTCTTGGGGCGAGGACCTTGGGGCTGGAAAATGTGGTGCGCGGCGACTCGGTCTTTTCACCTGGCGCGGAAAGCCGCCTTCAAAGCCCCGGCGCCGCAGCAATCAGCGTGATCGACGACCTCACGGATAAGGCCAGCAAGGATTGCCCCGTCGCCGCCGCGCTGACCGACGCAGACCGGGCGAAGCTGCTGCAAATCAAACAGGGGATAGAGAAGGCGGGAAAGTCTTAAGCGCCGTCATCGCGAGCGTAAGCGAAGCGATCCAGGAGAACATCGCGCGCTGTTCTGTCCCCCGGATTGCTTCGTCGCTGCGCTCCTCGCAATGACGAAGACCGTCCAATGGCGGGGATGCGAGTCTGGATCGCCACGGCGCCATAGCCCGTCGAAGGACGGGCGTCTTTCGACGCCCTACGGCGCCTCGCGATGATGATGTGGACGGCCTCGCCCGAACGGCATCAAGTGCCAAGGCGTGACCGGTGGCAGGTCGCGGATAGGGAAGCCGTCCATGAAAAGCTTTATCAGGATTGGGATCGACCTGGCGAAGAACTTT
>JBAUXQ010000969.1:0-7809 GCA_049584355.1 Roseiarcus sp.
GACGCCTTGATCGAAAGCGGGTTCAAGAACGTCGTCTGCATGACGCTCTATAACGAACCCCTCGAACTTCTGAGAACCAGCTTGTCGGCGCTGCTCGTCAGCATCGACGCGCAAAGAACGAGCGCGCCGGGCATGGCGGCGAGATCGTGCATCGTCATCATCGCCGACGGGCGCGATCGCGCCCATGCGGAAATATTGCGATTTTTCCGGGACGCCGGGCTGATCGACACCGGGCGCTCGTTTTCGGCGCTCGGCGAGACGGTCCATCTCTCACGGCAGCGCATCAACAATATCATGGCGAGCCTTGGGGTCGATGGCGAGCTCGCGGGCGAAGTCAGTTTTGCCATCTGCATCAAGAATCAGAATCGCGGCAAGCTCCATTCTCATGCCCTCTTTTTCCAATGGATCTGCCCCGCCCTCGTCCCCGACCTGGTCTATCAGCTCGATGCCGGGACGGTGGTCGGGGCTGGCGCAGTCTCGAAACTGGTCGCCTACCTGGCGAACGAGCCTGACGTCGCCGCCGCCGCCAGCCGCATCCTGACGCCGACGCCCGGCGGCGGCGCCAGCACGCTTTCCGTCTGGCAGTACATGGACTTCGTGATGCAGAAGGCCGTCACTTGGCCGACCGAGGTCGCCTCGGGCTACTTGAGCGTCATCCCGGGCCAGTTCTGCGTCTTTCGCTGGAGCGCGGTGAGCGCGCCTTCCTCCGAAGCCGGCGGCGAGCGGCCGCTTGACACCTATCTGCGCGGTCTCAACGCGGTCGCTCCGCTCGAGCGGGTCATGTTTCTTGCCGAGGACCGCGTATTCGGCAATGAGATCGTGCTCGCGCGCGACAAGTCCTGGCGCATCGGCTACTGCCCGGCGGCCGAGGCGACAACCGACGCCTGCGACACATTCGGAGAATTGCTGCGCCAGCGCCGGCGCTGGCAGAATAGCGCCCTTGCGGTTCGAGTCTGGCTCTGGGGTCGTCTGCCGGCCTACCTCGCGCGGCGCGACAAGGGCGTGCTCGACAAGGCCCGCTTCACCGCCTCGATGGCGTGGCAGGCGCTGCTCACCGCGTCCGAGGTGATGAGTCCCGCATTCGTCGTGCTGCTGCTCATCGCCGCGGCGAGCGGTCTGATCCATTCGAAAAACGCGGCAGAGGCGGCCGTGGTCGGCGGCATGGTTGTTGCGGCCGGCGGCCTCGCGTGGCTGACGGCTGCGAACCGGACTTCACGCTGGCAATTCTGGCTATGCGTGGCGCGGGACGCGGCAGCGACGCTGTCGGTCGTTTCTCTCCTTGGACTTGCTCTTTACTCGAATCCGTTCAATCAGGCCGCCCTGCTGACTGCTCCGGTCATTCTCATGGCCCTGGTGATCGCCGCTTCCATGCCTGGACAGCGCTGGGCCGCCCTGCGCCACCTGCCGCTCTACCTTCTGACGGACCGACTGATCAGCTTCGCCCTCTACGGCTACGCGCTCGCCAACGTGCACAATGTCACCTGGGGCACCAAGGGCCTGACCGACGACGCTGGCGACCAGGTCGGCGAGAAGCGGCGCATGCGGCGACTGCGCAACATCGTGGCGGGTTCGATTGTCGCCGCCGATGCAGGGCTCATCGCGATCGGACTCAATCGTCCCGGCGTCTTCATCAAGTCCGAGAGCTCGGTCATCGAGGCCTTCACGCTCCTCTTTCTTGTCGTGGCGGGCGTTGCGGCAGCGACGTGGGCGGCCTCGGCGTTGCGATCTCTCCCGACGCTAGCGCGCGCCCTGTTCGCGCTCTTCCCTCGCAATCGCGGGCGCGAGGCTGCAGCCGCTCGGCCCGTCGCGATCATCGGGGCGACGCGGCCGGTTTGACGCCGGGCGACCGCGCCTCGACCTCATCCTGCGCGTTCGTTCGATCTCCCCAACGGCAAATCTGTCGCCTGTCCTCAGGCGACGGTCATTGAAGCATCGATGCATCAAATGCTTTGGAGGCAAACATGAGAGCGGTACGGTCAAGCAAAGGCCTGACGACGAGCGAGTGTCTATTTGTTGCATTGCCTGTTGCTGTGTTCCTTTCACTCTATCTCCTCGGAGGTTTCGCAGTCCGCGGTCAATTTAGCGCCCCGGAATCCTGTCATCTGGATACTCGATTAGAGTATGCCGTCCCTCGGGGATAATCAGGACGCGGAGCGTTTCCGCTGTCGGGGGAACGGTTGGCTCTAGCGATTGCCCGGAAACGACGCCTCGATTTCTTTCGACGAGGGGAGGACGGCAAGCGCGTCGAAGCGTCCATGCTCCGCAATGTCGCGCGCAGCATTCATCAGCCCGCCCCAGGCAGCGCGAGCGAGCGCGCCGCCGACCGAGATGCGCTTGACCCCAATGTCCTCGAGCTGACGGCGGGTGAAGCCTGGCCAGCCGACGAGCACGTTGACCGGCAGCTTCCCGGCCACGCGAACAACCTCGGCGACTTCCTCGGGCGTTCTCACGAGCGGCGCATAGAGAACGTCGGCGCCGGCTTCCGCGTAAGCGGCGAGGCGGCGCAGCGCCTCCGGGAGGCCTCCCGCCTGGCGCAGGATCGCCTCGCTGCGCGCTGTTAAGAGCACCGTCTCGCCGCTAGCGTCGATCGCCTCGCGCGCCGCGCGCAGCCGGTCGACTGCTTCGCTGAGACCGTAGAGAGGCGCGCTGGGGTCGCCGGTGTAGTCCTCGATCGAGAAACCGGAGACGCCGGCGCCGACGCACAGGCGAGCGCTCTCGTGCACGCCTTCGGCGTCGCGAGCGAAGCCAGCCTCGAAGTCGGCGTTGAGCGGCAGGTCGGTTGCGCCCGCAAGCTCGCCGATGTGCTTGAGCGTATAGGACCGGGTAACCGCGCCGTCGGCCAGCCCCGCCGCGAACGCCATGCCGGCGCTCGTGCTCGCCAAGGCGGGGAAGCCGAGGGAGGCAAGATATTTCGCCGAGCCGACGTCGAACGGGTTCGGCATCACGAAGCAGCCGGGCGCGCGGTGCAGTTCAGCGAAACGGGCGCGCTTCTGGGCGGTCGTCGGGGTCATTGCGCGGGCTCCGGCATGAGGTCTGAAAGCCTGAGTTTTTGGCGGCCGGCGGCGTCGAAATTGTCGGGCGCGAGCCAGCGCTCGTAAGCCGCCTTGCGCGCCGGCCACTCGCCGTCGAGCATCGCGAACCACGCCGTGTCGCGATTGCGGCCCTTGACGATCATGTGCTGGCGAAAGACACCTTCGAACGAGAAGCCGAACCGCCTCGCCGCGCGCTTCGAAGGCGCGTTGAGGTTGTTGCACTTCCACTCGTAGCGGCGATAGCCGAGCTCATCGAAGACGTATCTGGCGAATAGATATTGGGCCTCGGTCGCGCCGGCGGTCCGCTGCATCGCCGGCGTGTACATGATGTTGCCGACCTCGATGACCCGATTGGCGGCGTCGATGCGCATCAGCGTCTGATAGCCGACGGCGCCGCCGGTGGCGTTGTCGATAACGGCGAAAAAGAGCGGGTCGGCGGAACGCGCCTTGAGCTCGATGTTCGAACGAAAGTCGTCGGGACTGCTGTAGGGCCCGTCGAACAGATAGATCCAGACGCTTTCTCGGACTGCATCGCCGTTCGAGCCCGCGTACAGAGCCTCGGCATGCTTCTCCGCGTCAAGCGGCGCGAGCGTGATCCACCGCCCTTCGAGCATGACCCGCTCCGGCCGTATGGCCGGATGAGTACCGACAACGGGGCCGATTGATCGAGGTTCGTTGGGGGTAGTCATGAGATGCTTACCCCCTAAGTTTGTTTACGTCGGTCAGGGTAAAGTCGTCGCCCTTGTATAGCAGGTTTGCGCCGTGGACTTTGGCGCATGCGTAGGAAAGGCAGTCAGCAAAGTTCAGCCGCGCCGGATGTCGACCCCTGCCGAACTTCTCGAAGCACTCGGCTGCGCGGCGCGCGATCGTCTTGTCGATTGCGATTTCCTCGACGCCCGCGGTCATCAGGAATTTCTCGAACTGGCCCTCGGCGGCGCGCGGCGAGATATCAACTTTCGACGCCAGCACCATCGACGTTTCAAGACGAACGATGCCGGAAGTAAGGCATCGCGCCGCGACTTGGATTTCGACCTCGAAGTCGGCCCTATCGCCTTCCGAAGCGAGGATCGCCACGAATACAGACGTATCGATGAAGATCAGTGGCCCCAAAGCTCGTCGATTTCTTCCTTGGTGACGTCTCGAGGATTCGGTCCCGCCATAGCCGCCGTCTCGCGGGCAAGCTCTTCCAAACGCTCCGCGAGCGGCCGCTTATCGTGCTCGCGCTTCAATTCGCTGCGCAGCGCATGGGCGATCGCCTCGGTCATGTTGGACTGGCGCAACCGGGCGAGTTTGCGCGCCAGTTCGCCGACCTCGGGATCGCGAATGCTGATGCCCACTGGACTCTCCGTCTATACGATGATCGACCAATGTATATACGAACTGTGGCGCGTGGTCAATGATTATCCCTGGGCACGCCCATCGTCTGCGCCAGGCGCTGGTAGTGGACCGCGGGTTTGAGCACCATGCCCTCGTCGAACTGAGCCACCATCTCGCGCTGGATCTGCTGCCACGGCGTCTGGCTCTCCGGATACTGGTAGCCCCCGTGCTCAGCGAGCGCGGCGCGGCGCTCGTTGAGCTCGGCGTCCGAGATCAGGATATTGGCCGAGCGCTTCTTGAGATCGATGCGCACCCGGTCGCCAGTCCTGATGAGCGCCAGACCCCCTCCCGCCGCCGCCTCGGGGGAGGCGTTGAGGATCGAAGGCGAACCGGAGGTGCCGGACTGCCGCCCGTCGCCGACGCACGGAAGCGCGTGGACGCCCTTCTTGATCAGCGCCGCCGGCGGCTGCATGTTGACGACTTCAGCCCCGCCCGGATAGCCGATCGGCCCCGTGCCGCGAATGAACAGAATGCTGTGCTCGTCGATCCTGAGCTTCGGGTCGTCGATCCGGTGGTGATAATCCTCCGGCCCGTCGAACACGATCGCCCGTCCCTCGAACGCCTCGGGGTCTTTCGGGTTTGACAGGAAGCGGCGCCGGAACTCGTCGTCGATGACGCTCGTCTTCATGATCGCGTCGTTGAACAGGTTGCCGCTGAACACAATGAAGCCGGCGTCTTCCTTCAGCGGCTTGCCGATGGGCGCGATGACGTCGGGATCGTCGGAGCGCGTCTTGGCGCAATTCTCGCCCATCGTCTTGCCGTTCACGGTCAGCGCCTTCTCATGGATGAGCTTGCGCTTCATCAGTTCGTTGACGACCGCCGGAACGCCGCCTGCGCGATGGAACTCCTCGCCCAGATATTTGCCCGCCGGCTGCATGTTGACCAGCAGCGGCACGTGGTGGCCGACCCGCTCCCAGTCCTCGATCGTCAGCTTGACGCCGATGTGCCGGGCGATAGCGTTGATGTGGATCGGCGCGTTGGTCGAGCCGCCGATCGCGCTATTGACGACGATCGCGTTTTCGAGCGCCTCCCGGGTCAGGATGTCGGACGGCTTGAGGTCTTCCCAAACCATTTCGACAATTCGCCTGCCGGTGTGATAGGCGATTTGGCCCCGCTCGCGATGGGGCGCGGGAATCGCCGCGCAGCCAGGCAGGCTCATGCCCAGGGCTTCGGCCAGCGCATTCATCGTCGAGGCGGTGCCCATCGTGTTGCAGTGGCCGATCGAGGGCGCCGAGGAGGTAACGATCTCCATGAACTGCTCATAGTCGATCTTGCCCTCGGCGAGGTCGGAGCGGGCCCGCCACACGATCGTGCCCGAGCCGGTGCGCTCGCCGTGATGCCAGCCGTTGTTCATCGGTCCGCCCGAGAGCACGATCGCCGGAATGTTGACCGTCGCCGCCGCCATGATGCAGGCCGGGGTCGTCTTGTCGCAGCCGGTCGTTAGCACCACTCCGTCGAGAAAATAGCCCATCAGCACCTCGACCAGGCCGAGATAGGCGAGATTTCGGTCAAGCGCCGCCGTCGGCCGCTTGCCCGTCTCCTGAATGGGGTGGACCGGAAATTCGAACGCCACGCCGCCGGCCGCGGTGATCCCGTCGCGCACCCGCTTGGCGAGTTCGAGGTGGTGGCGATTGCAGGGCGAAAGATCGGAGCCGGTCTGGGCGATGCCGATGATCGGCTTGCCCGAGCGCAGCTCGCCGGGCGTCAGGCCGAAATTGAGGTAGCGCTCGATATAGAGCGCCGTCATGCCCGGATTTTCCGGATTGTCGAACCAGAGGCGGGATCGCAGGAATCGCTTCGCGTCGCCCTTTGCCCCGCCATTTGATTTGCTCTTGGATTTCTCGGCCATTGCTCAACGCCTCCCGGGGCCGCGCGACGCGCGCGCTCTGACATGCCAGTATGGGATGGCGGGGGCCCTGAATCAACGTCTCGCGGGTTGGCGAGTCTCTAAGGCCGGTTGGTGCTTCACGTCCGCTCCGTATTGCAACACCTGGACCTTTTCCAGGGTTACGAGTCCGCTGGTCATCATTGAATCGAGAATCGGCAGAAAATCTTTTATTTTCGCTTCGGCGTCGACGATTTCGATGATCAGCGGCAGATCCTCGGACAGCCGCAGGATCTTGGTCGTATGCAGCCGGCTCGCACGTCCAAATCCCATCGGACCGCGCAACACCGTCGCTCCCGCGAGATGGGCATCGCGCGCCTTGAGCACAATGGCTTCATAAAGCGGCCGGCCCTCCGGGCTTCGGTCGTTTTCGCCGATGAAGATGCGCAAGAGCATTGCGTCGCGAGGGAGGGTCATGACTTGCGCCCCTATGCGCCGAGCGGCGAAACGCCGAACAGCCAGTAGTGCAGCCAAAAGGCGAGCACGGCCCAAAACGCGAGCCCAATGACAATGGCGCCGGCGGTCGCGCTCCACTTCGGTTCGGGATAGACGAGGCCGTTGCGGCGGTCGCGGGCGTATGAGCTGACCAGGTCGGCCGCCGCCCAGACCAGGAACGCGCCGAACAGCACAAGGTCGGCGGCCGAACCGTTCGAGATGAGATGCGCGAGGCCGAAGACGGCGACGCTCCAGACCATCGGATGATGCACCCAGGCGGTGATATGGCTCTGCTTGAAGAGATAGGCGGCGAGCAGCAGCATTGACACGAGCATCAAGGCGATTGTGACATGCCGCGCCCCGGCGAGCGGCGTCCAAAGCTCGGGCGCAGTGGTGCGCGCCTCCGCGAATCCCCAGACGATCAGCACGAAGCCGACTACCGACAGGAGAGAATAGATTCCCTTCCAGGGGCCTTCGCCGAGCCTCGCGATCGCCTTCTCGCGGCCGCCCTCGGCAAAGATGCGGGTCGAATGAAGCCCTAGAAAGATGATGAGGCCGAGCACGAGAATCGCCATCGGAAATCCGCCTTCAGACGGGAATCGACCGCCGCCCTGGCAAAGTTACGCGTCGAGCCGCGTCAAAGGCAACCATGGACCCTCGCGCGGGCTTGCGCCTCGCCGGAAGGCGCCGCATGGACCCTCTCCGCCATTCGAAGGATGCCCGCGATGTCCTGGTCCGCCGCGCAATACGTCAAGTTCGAGGATGAGCGGACCCGGCCGGCGCGCGATCTTGTTCACCGCATTCCGGACGGCCCGGTTTCGCGCGCCGCCGACATCGGCTGCGGTCCCGGCAATTCGACCGAGGTCCTGCGCGAGAGATTTCCGCACGCGCATATCGTCGGCGTCGACTCTTCCCCCGACATGATCGCCGCGGCGCGAAAGCGCCTTCCGGGGATTGCTTTCGAGGTCGCCGACATTCGGCGATGGCGCCCGGAGCAACGGTTCGACGTCATCCTCGCCAACGCCGTGCTGCAATGGATTCCGGGCCACGAGACGCTCATCCCGGCGCTGATCGAAAGGC
>JBAUXQ010000970.1:0-14510 GCA_049584355.1 Roseiarcus sp.
CAACAGCGCCGCCAGGCGCGCCGACGCGCCGGCGTCGAAGGCGCTAAAGGCGCCGCCGGTCAGGCGCGCGATCTCGCTGAACGCCCGCCTCGCCCCTGGATCGTGGCCTTCCTGGAACATGAACGCCTTGACGCCGAGGAGCGCGAGCTCGCCCGCAAGGACGGCAAGTCTGTCCGGGTTCTCCTCCATCGCGTCGCCGACGAAAACGAGGACCGCCACCCTGGCGCGCTTTGCCTCATCGCGAGCGTGGGCGAGCACCTTGCGGATCTGCGTCGATCCGCCGCGTACATCGATCCGGCTCATGAGCTCGGCCAGCCCCTTGCCGCCCGAAACGAAATTGGACGCCCGGCATTCGTCCATACCGCGGAAGTAGACGAGCTGGACGTCAAGACCACCGAGCCCTGCGGCTGCCTGGAACATCTTCGCCTGGAGCGTCTGGGCGAGATCCCAGGTCGGCTGGCGGCTCATAGTCGCATCGAGAGCGAAGATCAGACGTCCGCGGCCAGATGCGGCCGGGGCCGGAATCTTTTTCGCCGCCTCGACAAAGGCGGCGATGTCGTCGGCGCCTGCCCGTCGACTGAGCGCGCCGTCCTTGTCCTTATCCATTCGGGCCTCAACCTTGTGACCGAGGCATTAGATTTGGGCGCCGCGACCCGCGCCACAAGCAGGCAAAGCGGTTTATTTACAAGAGCCCGAGCCCGGCCAGCTCGCGCCGCAGAGCCTCCGGCATGTCGGCGAAGCCGGGCTGGCTCTCATCGATGTCGGGCGGCGCGGACTTCGTCTCGAAGTAGCGCCAGCCCTGAAACGGCCGCATCGGCCGCGGCGCGAGCGCGACCACGGCGCCGTCGAGCCACAACCGGCAGCGACCGATCCCATCGGAGTCGATGAACGGCTCGATGTCGACGACGCGCTGACGCGCGCCGATCTGGCCCTTGATCACCCAGTAGAGCGAACCGCCGTCGAGAATGTCCGCCGCCCGCTTCGGCGCCATCCGCGTGACGTGGGCGTGACGGAGCGGCGCGCGGCGGCGCTTGGCCTCCGCCATCCGCGCCGCCATCCACCCCCGCAGATCGGCGAGCGAATCGGCGCCGACGCAGAGCTTGATCAGGTGCAGGGTCATGGGGCGAGATTAGCGCACAGCGCCAAGCCTGCCGAGCCGTGCTTCACCGCTGTCCACCGGGTTTGGCGCAGTCGCGCGCGTCGGCGCTGGTCTTGAATCGGGTCAGGCGCTAAAATGAGCGCTCGCCTCGAAGGCGAAAGATACAGAACTGGCGGCGGCAGGTGGATTTTTCTCTCGCGGCGTTCGCGCTGCTTGAAAGCCGCCCGCTTCTTGTCGGCGCCATCCATCTCGTCATGGCTGGCGCAGTCACTGTCCACGCGCTCCTGACCAAACGCGATGTTCCCGCCGCAATCGGCTGGATCGGACTTGCCTGGCTCGCCCCCGTCCTCGGGTCGATCCTCTATGCCGGATTTGGCGTCAACCGGGTGAAACGCCGGGCTCGCCGGCTGAAGGGGCCGGTTCGGAGCCACGATTCTGTCTCCGGGGACCACGCGCCGCCGCATGATCCGCTCGACCGCCTCAGGGCCGCGGTCGGCAGGATCACCGGTCGCGAACTGGCGCCGGGCAAGGTGGCGGCGATTCTCGATTGCGGCGACGAGGCCTATCCGGAAATGCTTGCCGCGATCGAGCGCGCCAAAATCCACGTCCGGCTCTGCAGCTATATCTTTCGCGCCGACAAGATCGGCGTGCAATTCATCAACGCCTTGGCCGGAGCCCATCACCGAGGAGTCAAGACCCGCGTCCTAATCGACGGGTTTGGCGGCGGATTCCTGCGCTCCCCCGCCTATCATCGATTGCGGAGCCATGGCGTCCCCGTATCTCGCTTCCTTCATTCGACGCTGCCCTGGAAGATGCCGTTTCTCGATCTCAGACTTCATAAGAAATGTCTGGTCGTGGACGGGGAGAGCGCCTTCGTCGGCGGCCTGAATATCGGCGACGAGAATGTGATCGCGCGGCGGCCGGCGGCGCCGGTCCGGGACACCCATTTTTGGCTGGAGGGGCCGATTATCCGCCAGATCGAGCAGGAATTCGATGACGACTGGCTGTTCGCGACCGGCGAACAGCCTATTCCACCTGGCCCGGCTCATCAGGCGATTCCTTCTCGCACCTCGCCGACGCGCGCAATCGTCGCCGGACCGGACCAGGAGGACGACCAATTGGTGCTCATCTTCCTCTCCGCAATAAACCTGGCTCGGGGATCGATCAGGATCGCCACTCCATATTTCTTGCCGCCGGAGCAACTCGTCACCGCGCTCCAATTGGCTGCTTTGCGCGGCGTGGAGGTCGATATTCTCCTGCCCGGCAGAACCAATCATCGGCTGGTTGCCTGGGCGGCTGAGACCCATATTCGCCCCTTGCTCGAGGTAGGCTGTCGCGTGTGGCGAAGTCCGCCGCCCTTCGATCATTCGAAATTGATGACGGTCGATGGCGAATGGAGCCTCATTGGCAGCCCGAATATGGACATGCGAAGCCTGCGCTTGAATTTCGAGCTTGCGGTCGAGCTTTACGATCCGGAATTGGCCGGAAGGCTTGCCGAAATCATCGACGCCCGCCGCATTCAGCCGATCACATTGGATGACATCGACGGCCGCCGGTTCATTGTTAAGCTCAGGGATGCTGCGGCGCGGCTCGCCATGCCCTATATCTAAGCGCGAATTGGATCGAGGATTCTCAGTGAAAGTTGCATCCTATAACATCCACAAATGCCGCGGCGCCGATGGCATGACCCGGCCAGACCGGATTGTCGGGGTGATTCGCGAGCTCGGCGCGGACGTCGTCGCGCTTCAGGAAGTCGACCGGCGTTTCGGCCGCCGCGGCGGCCTGCTCGATCCGGTGGCGCTCAGGCATGAAACCGGAATGCGACTCCTGGTGCAGTCGGACGTTTCCTACCGTCACGGCTGGCACGGCAACGCGTTGCTCGTACGCAGCGATCCTGTATCATACACGCGGTCCCGCTTGAGGCTGCCCGGGCGCGAGCCTCGCGGAGCGGTGGTCGCCGAATTGGACCTTGGCGAGGGGAAGTTTCGCGTCATCGCGGCGCACCTTGGGTTGCTGCGTCTTTCGAGAGTGGATCAGGTCGACGCAATCCTGGCTGCCTTTCATGATCTGCCCGCCATGCCGACCATCCTGCTCGGGGACTTCAATGAGTGGCGACGGCGGCGACGCTCGGCGCTGAGCCGGCTGGAGCCCACGTTCGGGCTCTCCCCATCCGTGCTCAGCTTTCCTTCCCCCCGGCCGATTTTCCCGCTCGACCGAATCCTCGGCTCGCCGAAAGGCCTGATTACCGACCTCGCTGTCCACGACACGCCGTTGGCCCGGCGATCGTCCGATCACCTCCCCCTGACGGCCCAAGTAGACCTGGCGCCCGCGCAGCGGATCGCGGCCTGAGGTTTCAACGCTCGCGCCTCTACCGCCGCGAGGAACGGGCCTTCGAGCGTAGCGACACCACTCGCGCCGCCGCCCTTAGACGAAAAGGTCGCGGGCGGGCGGAGCCTGAAAAACCGATAGCTCGGTCAAATATTTTTCCAAAATCAGAAACCGTGGCATGTTTGCGGTGGGCGGTGGTCGACGGGCCGCGCCCGCGGGGACCCGTGGAACGAGGAGACGGCAATGACTCGCTGCCGCGACTGCTACTCCGCGCTGTGCTGATCGGCTTCGCCGACACCCAGGCGCCTCATCTCCTTCGCAAAGCGCCCACGCTCGGGCACCAGCATGCGGCCAAGCGTGATGAACGTCTGCTTCTGGGTCTCATTGAGGCTTGCGTACAAGGGTTTGGCCGCCTCGACGATCGTCTCGAGATTTGCTGTGCCCTGCGTTAAGCGCTCCGCCTTCGCGTTCAGGCGATCCATGGGCGACAAGTTGTTGCCTTGCTCCTTTTGCAGGGCGACCACGCGCGCCTTGGCGCTGTCCTTGACTGCGGATTCAAACGGCCCCCAATCCTTTTCCTGGTCAGCGGTCAGCCGAAGACTGGTCTTCATGCTCTTGAGTTGGGCGTCGAGAGCCGCCTCCGCCCAGCGCTGCACGAGCTCGGCGTGCGTGGGCTGCTGCTCGCTCTGGGCGGCGGCGGTAATTGTGAAACCGGAAGCGGAGAGGGCGGCTGCTGTGGTCGCGGCAGCAAGCATCCTAATGAGAGCGCGTCCCATACAACGCCTCTAAATGTTCGCGAGCAGTCTAATCGGGTCGGCCCGAATACACAATCAGCGTGGCTGCTGTCGACATATTGCGGACGTACCAGGCCGCGGTCTTGGACGCCTCAATTGGGCAGAGAGCGGGCCTAAGGGTCGCCTCGGGAACGAGCGAAAGCGGGTCAGTCGCGCCCGATACCGGGCTTGGCGGGAATTGGTTTTGCTTGGGGCTATTTGGCTGCCCAGCGGAAGCCCATGGATCATCGTGCTCGCCCGCGCGCGAAGGACGCTGCTCGTCAGTCCTTGCCTTCGCCCCCCGTCCTTGCCTCCGCCTCCACCCGCATAAGGCGCTCGCCCGTATCGACCTGGTCGCCGATGTCGACGGTGAGATCGCGCACGACGCCGGCATGCGGGGCGACGAGGGCGTGCTCCATCTTCATTGCTTCGACGACCGCGAGGCGCTGGCCGGCTTCGACCTTTTCGCCCTCCCCGACCGCGAGCGCGACCACCCGTCCGTTCATCGGCGCGCGGATCGCGGCGTCGCCCTCTTCCGCAGCCCCCTCCGCCTTGGCGAACGGATCGATCAGTTCGACGAACGCCTGCCGGCCGCCGGCGAAGGCATAAGCGCCGCCATCGGCCTCATAGAGCGTGATTTCGTCCTGCCGTTTGACGCCGCCGTCGCCGAAGTCGGCATTGGCGCCCTCGACGAGATGCAGGCGGGCGGGAATGCGGTCGACGGCGACGTCGAGGCCGATTCGGCGCGCCCCGACAAGCTCGAACGAATCGGCCGTTCGCCACGGATCGAACGGAGCGAGCGGCGAGGCCCGGCTCCCGCCACCCTTGTCGAACAGCATGAGCGCGGCGGCGTGGACGGCGCGCTTGTCCGGCGGATGCGGCTGGGCGCCCAGGCGCCCGAGATTGGCGTCGATGAAGCCGGTGTCCACGATCCCGGCCGCGAATTCCCGGCTGCGCAGAAGCGCCCGCAGGAAGGCGAGATTGGTCTTCGGCCCGATGACCACGGCGTCATCGAGCTCCTTCAGCACCGCGGCCAGCGCCTCGGCGCGGGTCGGCGCATGAACGATGAGCTTGGCGATCATCGGGTCGTAGTAGGGCGTGACGCTGTCGCCGGCGGCGACGCCGGTATCGACTCTGACGCCGTTCAACCCCTCTTCGCCCTTGAGGTTCAAGAGATATATCCGGCTGGCCGAGGGCAGAAAATTGTGCTCGGGATCCTCGGCGTAGATACGCGCCTCGATCGCCGCGCCTGAACGGACGATCTGCCCTTGCGCGAGCGGCAGCGGCTCGCCGGCGGCGATCCGGAACTGCCATTCGACCAGGTCGAGGCCGGTCACCGCCTCGGTCACCGGATGCTCGACCTGAAGCCTCGTGTTCATCTCGAGGAAATAGAAGGCGTCGGGTTTCAGGCCTCGCGACGGATCGGCGATGAATTCGACCGTCCCCGCCCCGACGTAGCCGGCAGCCAGCGCGGCCTCGGTCGCCGCTTTAGCCATCGCAGCGCGCGTCTCCTCGGGCAGTCCCGGCGCCGGGCATTCCTCGACCACTTTCTGATGCCGACGCTGGGCAGAGCAGTCGCGCTCGTAGAGGTGGACGCACGCCCCATGCGCGTCCGCGAACACCTGCAATTCGATGTGGCGGGGCGAGGCGATATATTTCTCGATCAGCACTCGTCCGTCCCCGAACGCGGCCTCGGCCTCGCGGATCGCGCTCTCGAGCTCGGCGTCAAACTCGACATGCGCGTCGACGCGGCGCATGCCCCGTCCGCCCCCGCCGGCGATCGCCTTGATCAGCACCGGATAGCCGATCTCATAGGCCTTCTCGCGCAGGAACTTCAGGTTCTGGTTGTCGCCGTGATAGCCGGGTACGACCGGCACGCCGGCACGCTGCATCAGCGCCTTGGCCGAGCTTTTCAAGCCCATGGTCCGCATCGCCGCGGGCGGCGGGCCAATGAAGACGATGCCGGCGCCCGCGCATCGTTCTGCGAAATCGGCGTTCTCGGACAAGAACCCATAGCCCGGATGGAGGCACTCGGCCCCGACCCTCCGCGCCAGCGCGATGATCGCGTCCTGGTCGAGATAGCCGCTCGCTCCCTGGCCGATCTCATGCGCTTCGTCAGCGAGCCGGGTGAAGAGCGCTCCACGGTCGACCGGCGTATGCAGGACCATCGCCCGGATTCCCATGCCTCGCGCCGTGCGAATGATCCGGCAGGCGATCTCGCCGCGATTGGCGATGAGGACATTGGCGAACATTCGAGGCTCCGGGAGAGCCTTGTCTAGCGAACGGCGGCGCCGATGGCGAGCGCGCGATTGCGGCGAATATCGGGCTGGGGGCACGGGCTTCGCGCCCGAGCCAAAGAAAGTCACAAAGCGGGATCATAGTGGCGAGACTCCCCCTTCAATCGCAACCCAACGGATCGTCCCGCCGATGACCTTCATCGACAGAGCGCGGGCCTTCATCGGCCTCGCCGACCCTGTTCCCAAATGGCCACCCGACCGGCTTTCGCTCGCGCTCCAGGGCGGCGGCTCGTTCGGCGCATTCACCTGGGGCGTCCTCGACCGGCTCCTTGAAGAGCCCGCCATCGGCTTTGACACGATCAGCGGCGCCAGCGCCGGCGCCGTCAATGCGGTGCTCATGGCGGCGGGCATGGTCGACGGCGGGCCGGACGAGGCGCGGGCGCGTCTGAGCCAGTTCTGGCGGCGGATGAGCCGGGCGGCGGCGCTCATGCCGAAACCGCCCGAATCTCCGTTCGGGGCCGGCCTCGAACTCGCAATCCGCTCGCTGTCGCCCTATCAATTCAATCCGTTCAAT
This sequence comes from Roseiarcus sp., assembly GCA_049584355.1. GTDB lineage: Bacteria > Pseudomonadota > Alphaproteobacteria > Rhizobiales > Beijerinckiaceae > Roseiarcus. Next base: position 7,012 of record JBAUXQ010000970.1, read on the forward strand.
CTCAATCCGCTGCGCGAGGCGCTCGTGGCCTCAGTTGATTTCGAGCGCCTACGGGCTCGCTCGCCGATCAAGCTCCTGCTCGCCGCGACCCGGGTCAGCGACGGCCGCCTGAGAATTCTGACCAACCCCGAGTTGACCGTCGAGGCGGTCCTCGCCTCGGCCTGCCTGCCCCTCCTTCATCACACGATCGAAATCGACGGCGAAGCCTATTGGGACGGCGGCTATGCGGCCAATCCGCCCCTGATCCCGCTTATCCGCGCCTCGGAATGCGATCACGCGCTCGTCGTTCAGGTCACGCCGATCAAGTCGGCCCGGCTGCCAAAGACGGCGCGCGATATCGCCAAGCGCATCGAGCAGATCCAGTTCAACGCAACGCTCAACAGTGAGCTCGAGACGCTCAAATTCGGGAAAATGATCGGGGCCACTGAGAAACTGCGGCGACTGCGCATCGGCCGTATTTCGGTCGACGAGGAATTCGAGGGCCTGGCGGACGAAAGCGCGGGCAACCTCGATTGGGACTTCCTCGAACGCCTCCACGCCAGCGGCCGCATCGCCGCCGACCTGTGGCTCAGGCAAGACATGCCGCAGGCGCCATCTGTCCGCCGGCCCGACAAGGCCGCGTCGTGAGCCCGATCGATAACCCGCCTGCGCGCCAAGGTGTTTTTTTGACATCGATCAACGTTCGAAGCTACGTTCAATGGCCAGCTCGCGCCACATCGGTCCGGCGCGCTTGATACGAGCGGGGGAGGGATTCCCAAAATGACAATTCGCCAACCTGCATGCTTGATTGCCGCCGCAGCGGCTTTGACCACGCTCGCCGCCTCTCCGGTTCCGGCGCAAACGTCCGTGCAAGCTGGCACGCTCACCTGCGACGTGTCAGCAGGGATCGGCATGATCTTGACGCAGAAACAAACGATGACTTGCAGCTTCGTCGCCGTCAACGGCGGACCGCCGGATCTTTATACCGGCCGCATCGACCAGTTCGGCGTCGCGATTGGCGCGGTCCAGCAAGGCACCTTGGTCTGGGGCGTTCTTGCGCCGGCCAGCGGCGTGCCGCGTGGCGCGCTCGCGGGGACTTACGCTGGCGTCGGCGCCCAGGCGACGGCCGGGGCTGGCGTCGGCGCCAACGCACTGATCGGAGGGACGGGTCGGTCGTTCTCCTTGCAGCCGCTTTCTATCCAGGGTCAGACCGGCATCAACATCGCTGGAGGCGTCACAACCGTCACGCTGACGCCGGTGCATTGACTCGATGATCCCTTACGTTCCGGGAGGGAGCAGATGACGAAGAAGGACCACCCGGAAGACGGCGAAGTGGCGCAAGGTCATGAGAACCAGAGCGCCGCGGCCCTGTCGGCCGCCGCCAAACGCGCGCAACAGGCGCTCGAGAGCGCCAAGGAGCTTGTCGCCGAGGCCCACCTCGACGAGGTCGGAGCGAAGGCGGCGGCGGCGGCGTCGAATCTCTACCGCGAAGGCCGCGACCGTCTTCCCGGCAACGAGGAGCTCTCGCAAGCGACCGAACAATTGAGCGCCGCGATCCGCAAAAATCCGCTCGCTGCGGTTGGCATCGCGTTCTCGGCCGGCCTTCTGCTCGCGCTTCTGACCCGCGGTTAGGGACGATGCAAAGCCAGTTTGCCGCCTTCGCCCAACAGCAGGTGAAGGCCGCCGTTGGACGCGTCGCCCGTCCTGCAGCGCTCGGGATCATTGCCGGCGTGTTCTTTCTGTTCGCTGTTGCGGCGCTGTTCTCCGCGCTGTTCTTCTGGCTGGAACCGCTCTACGGACCCCCTATCGCGGCGGTGATCGTTGCGGCGGTCGCTCTCGTACTTGGACTGCTCGCGACGCTGCCTCTGATGGTCGGGCGCCGAGCGGAGCCTGCCCCCGCGCCGGCCTCTGACGCGACGCTGCCTCAGGTCGTGTCTCTCCTCGCGCAGAGCGCATCTTCGCTCGGCCCGAAGCAATCCGCACTGACCGCTGTGGTGCTGGCGGTCGCCCTCGGGTTGATGGCGCGGGGCTCCTCCACGGGCAAGAGGTGACCTGCCTGGACGATCGAGACCGATTTCGATTCGGACAAGAGCCTCCGGCGCTATCTCGGCGACGACTGGCGGCCTTCGGCGCCCTACTCGATGAAATAGTTCTCGTCGATCTTCCGCACTTCGTAGACGTCCTTGACCCGGATGCCTACGCGATGGCGGATCATTAGGTTGGCGAGCTCCTGTCCATCGATGAGCACCACACGCTTGGAGACCCGGGTGATGAAGTCGTATGCAGTGCTGGGAAAGTACGAGGTCGTGACCAAAACGCCCTTGGTCGCCCGATGACCCTCCAGCCCTCCGACGAAATCGCGCACTTCCCGTAGTGGGACCCCGGTGTCGGGATCGAGCCGCTTGGCCTGCACATAGACGACATCGAGGCCCAGTTCGTCCTCCTTGATGACGCCGTCGACGCCGCCGTCGCCGACCCGACCGAGCGCGCGGCCCATCTCGGCGCGCCCGCCGCCGTAGCCCATCCGCACCAGGAGGTCGATGATCAGGCGCTCGAAGAACGCCGGACTGAAGGAATGGACCCGCTCGACGATATCGCGCCCGAGCTCGGTATTGAGGAGCTCGAAACTGGACGCAATCAACGCCTCGGCGTTCTCCCGAATGCCGGGATCGTCCACCACCTCGGCGACCTTGCTCTGGCTTCGCCAGGCGACGAATTCCGGATAACGCTCCAATAATCCGAGGTCGATCTCGATAAGGCCCTCGGCGAGCAGCTCCCGGCCGCGGTCGGTGGCCCGACAGTAGCCGCGACGAGGCAACTCGATGAGACCTGCCTTCGAAAGGTAGGACCTGGCCCAGTTCAGCCGGTTGCCGAACAGCGTTTGATTGCCGCTCGGCAGCCTTACCTGGCGTTCCTCTGGCGAGATCCTGAGGGCCTTGCCGACCTCCTCCTCCAACCCCGCGATGCTGATCTCGTCGTAACGCTGCCCAATCGTCTGTAACGCCGGCAACATGAGTTGCTGAAAACTGGGCACGCTCATCGGTTTCTGATGCTCCTTATCCATGGCTACATGCGAAAGACGCCGAAGCGGGTCGGCTCGACCCCGGCGTTGAGCGTGGCCGAAAACGCCAGCGAAAGGACCCGCCGGGTTTCTCGCGGCGTAACGATGCCATCATCCCAGAGGCGGGCGGTGGCGTAGTATGGCGACCCTTCGGCCTCATATTTGGCCCGAATCGGGGCCTTGAACGCTTCCTCGTCGTCCTTCGGCCATTCGCGCCCTTCCGCCTCGAGCGCCTCGCGCCTCAGCGTCGCGAGCACGCTCGCCGCCTGTTCGCCGCCCATCACGCTGATGCGCGCGTTGGGCCACATGAACAGGAAGCGCGGAGAATAGGCGCGCCCGCTCATGCCGTAATTGCCGGCGCCGAACGATCCGCCGAAAATCAGCGTGACCTTGGGCACATTGGCGCAGGCGACTGCGGTGACGAGCTTTGCGCCGTCCTTGGCGATGCCCCCCGCCTCGTAGCGCTGCCCGACCATGAAGCCGGAGATGTTCTGCATGAACAGTATCGGCACGTTGCGCTGGGCGCAGAGTTCGATGAAATGCGTCCCCTTGAGCGCGCTCTCGGAAAACAGGACGCCATTGCTGGCGATGACGCCGATCAGCATGCCTGAAAGGCGCGCAAACCCGGTAACCAGCGTCGTTCCATAGCGCGGCTTGAAGGCGTCGAACTCCGATCCGTCGACGATCCGGGCGATGATTTCGTGTGCGTCGACCTGCTGGCGAAGGTCGACTGGCATGACCAGCTCGAGTTCCTCGGCCGGATAAAAGGGCTCGACCGGCTTCGTCCATTCGATCGTCCGCTTCGGCTCCCGGTTCAGGTTGCCGATCGCCCGCCGGGCGAGCGCGAGCGCATGCGCGTCGTCGCGCGCCAACGTGTCGGCCACGCCCGAGACGCGGGTGTGCATGTCTCCGCCGCCGAGCTCCTCCGCGGTCACCGTCTCGCCGGTCGCCGCCTTGACCAACGGCGGGCCTGCGAGAAAAATCGTGCCCTGCTTGTCGACGATGATCGTTTCGTCCGACATCGCGGGAACATAAGCGCCGCCCGCGGTGCACGATCCCATCACCACGGCGATTTGCGCGATGCCTGCGGCCGACATGCGCGCCTGGTTGAAGAAGATCCGTCCGAAATGATCGCGGTCGGGGAACACCTCGGCCTGGTAAGGCAAATTCGCCCCGCCCGAATCGACCAGATAAACGCAAGGCAAACGGTTCTCAGCCGCGATCTCCTGGGCGCGCAGATGCTTCTTGACCGTCATCGGATAATACGTTCCGCCCTTGATCGTCGGGTCGTTGGCGACGATCATGACCTCGCGGCCGTCAACGACGCCGATGCCGGCGATAAGTCCGGCGCCGTGCACGTCGCCCTCGTACATGCCGAAGGCGGCGAGCGCGCCGATTTCCAGAAACGGCGAACCGGGATCGATGAGGCCGGCGACGCGTTCGCGGGCCAAAAGCTTGCCGCGGGCGACGTGACGTTCGCGCGCCTTGCTCGAGCCGCCCTCGGCGGCGACGCGCCGGCGGAGGTTGAGTTCGTCGATGAGCCGACGCCAGTCGGCCGCGTTGGCTTCGCGACCGCCAGCCTTCGCCGTCAAGGCGCTCTTAATCCGCGTCATCGCGTCCGAATTCCCCAGTCCCAGCTCACGACTTTGCGGCAGACGCCAATGTTGTTGTCGTTGTTCACCGATGACATTACGGGCGAAGCTATTGCCGATCCTATAATTTCATTCAGCGAATGCTTTGCTTCCGCTGGAGCAGGCGCTATGTTGTTTATTTGCAACATATAGCCGCTCTCTGGCTCTGATTCGCGACTTTACGGAAGAACGGTGTCACCGCCGCTCGTCTTCTGTAACCTCGCCAGCGCGTCCCGCAGGCTCCATCTCGGAGTTCAGCGCAGGCTTATCGTCCGCAGCGCCGGCGTTGGGCGAAACCGGCCGGATGGCGTCGATCTTCGCATAATCGATGTGACGCAGACCCTGGTTGTCAACCCAGACGAAGTCGACGTACTCGTAACCAAAGCGTAGGTCCTGCGCGGCGAAGACGCCGCGCGCGCGCACGATCTGTCCGGACGCTTCATCGAAGCCGACCACGCTGACCACGAAGTTCATCTGGCTTGCGGCGAGCGTCTCTTCGTCCTTCCCGAACAAGGGACTCTGGTCGTCGATCGGATGGAACAGCGTCCAGCTCAGGGCGAAAGTCGGGTTCTCCGACCTCAGAAGCCGCATCTGCTCGAAGCCGACGAACCGCTTGCCCTCTTCGGTCACGGTTGGTCTCAGGACCCACAGCTTGGCGGTCGCTTCGGTGATGAAATTGCTGCGCGCGTTGGCCATCCGGAAAACGAGCGTCGTCTCGCCGTCGTGCTTGGTCACGACCGGATATTTGGCGAAGATGATGCGCGCGCGGGGGCGCGAGAAACGAGCGAACACGAGGCCCGTCATCACCGCGAGCAGCAACAGGCCGGTGAAATTCTCGGCCGTCGCGATGACATGCCCATAAATCGTCTGCGGATGCATGTCGCCATAGCCGACGGTCGACGTTGTCTCGACGCTGAAAAAGAAGAGATCCGCCAAGCTGCCTTCGCGCGCGTTGGCGATCGGAGCGTCGCCGAGATCGTAGATGACCGCGAAGATGAAGTTGAGGGCCACGAAGGCCGCCGCGAGCGCGGCGACGAATCTTGGCCACGAGATGGTCATGGCGTTGAAATAGAGGTCGGTCCAGACGTTGCGCTCGAGGCCCTCGGCGATGATCCGCCGGCCGGCAATATCCCGGAGTTGCGCACGAGGGCGTCTCGGTCTGCGCCGGTCCGCGCTCTCCGGGACGCTGTTGTCGTCCGGCGCGCTCAACGGCCTTGGTTCTCTTCAGATGGCGTCATAGCGTTCGATCCGCCACGGCTCGGCTCGAGCGTCGGCGATCCACGCCTTCCACGCCGGCAGGGCCATGATCGTCTCCATATAGGCGCGCGTCGGCCTGGAGACCGGCACGTCGTAGACATGAAAGCGGTTGACCACCGGCGCGAACATCGCGTCGGCGGCGGAGAAGCGCCCGAAGAGATAGGGTCCCCCCTTGCCAAAAGTCTCGCGCGCGTGCGTCCAGGCGGCCTCGATGCGCGCGACATCGGCCTGAACCTCGGTCGTGAGGGCCATCACCCTGACCGGCCGGCGGAAATTGGTCGGACACGCCTGCCTCAGGGCGACGAATCCGGCGTGCATTTCGTTGGCGAGCGAGCGCGCATGCGCCCGCGCCGCCTTGCCCCTGGGCCAGATCGCCTTCTCGGGATAGGCCTCGGCGACATATTCGATGATCGCCAGCGACTCCCAGACCGCGATCCTGCCGTCATGCAGCGACGGGCACTTTCCCGTCGGGGCATATTTGAGCATGTTGGACCGCGTCTCGGGCTGATCCATCGGGATGACGACCTCCTCGAACGGAATCTTGAAATGCGCGAGCAGGATCCAGGGCCTCAACGACCATGACGAATAGGCCTTATTGGCGAGGATCAGCTTCAGCGGCACAATGGATTTCCGGCAGGGGTTCGGCGCGATTGATCGGCGCGCGCCAGGGCCGAGTCAAGACTGGGTTCCAGCGCGCCCGCGTTGACGCCGGTTCAAATGGGCTGGAAAAGCGTCCCGACCGCGTGCCGGAGCCCTCAATTGCCGTCGATTAAGGTCGCGCTTCTTGTCGTCGCCGCCGGCCGGGGCCTGAGGCTCGGCGCCGACCGGCCGAAGCAATATCTGAACTGCGCCGGGCGCCCGCTGATCGCCCACACGCTCGAGGCGCTGGCCGCAAGCTGGCCGTTCTCTGCCGTGACGGTCGCCATCCACCCCGGCGACCGCGCGCTCTATGACGAAGCGCTGGCGCATTTGACGCCGGCCGCCGCGGCGGCGCTCGGACCGCCCGCGACCGGCGGCGAAACCCGCCAGCAAAGCGTTCTCGCCGGGCTCGAAGCGCTCGTTGCCGCCGCGCCGGACATTGTGCTCATCCACGACGCGGCCCGGCCCTTCCCCTCGCCCGATCTCGTCGCGCGCGCGGTTCAGGCGGCCGAGCGCCACGGAGCGGTCGCGCCGGGGACGCCGATGAGCGATACGGTCAAGCAGGTGGACGCCGACGGCCGGGTGCTGGCGACCCCGCCGCGCTCGGCGCTGAAAGCGGTGCAGACGCCGCAGGCGTTCGCCTTTCCGCTGATCCTCGCGGCGCACCGGAGCGCCGCCGCCGCCGGCGTCGCCGGCCTCACCGACGACGTCGCGGTCGCCGAATGGGCGGGAGCGCCGGCTTACGTGTTCGAAGGCGATCCGGCCAACGTCAAGGTGACCACGATGCAGGATTTCAGCGCCGCCGAGGCCCGGCTCATGGCGAGCGCGGGCGAGATCAGGGTCGGCCAGGGCTTCGACGTCCACGCCTTCGCCCCCGGCGACCATGTGTGGCTGTGCGGCGTTCGCATCCCCCATACCGCCACGCTCAAGGG
>JBAUXQ010000971.1:0-3735 GCA_049584355.1 Roseiarcus sp.
CGGGCGAAGCGCCGCGTCGCTGATTCTGACCCCGTTTGTCCCCGGTCCCTTCGCCAAGTCCCGCATTGGGGCAGGGACGCTTGAGGGGAAGGCAAGGTTTCGGCGACCATGCTTGACGACATCCGGCCCGTGCGACAGAGCTCGGTAGCGGTTGACGATTCGGCAAATGGCTGATTCGCTTGAGTTTTGCGCGCGCAATCGAACTGTGGTTCGCTTCTCAGCCGGGCAGGAAAGGAACGGAGTACGACGGAAGGACAACCCTAAGGGCCCGTACGCCTGTCTGCACAAAAATTCGACTCGCTTTGTTCGCGAATCTGAGTCCCTGTGGCGGGGTCTCCGATTCGTACTTGGTTTGTTTTTGCCCTGGTCCGCCCTATCGCCGTTACGCCCGTGGGGCCGGCTCGACAAGACGCCCGGTCACGCGATATGAGCGCCGTTTCTGGCCGGAGCGTTTGGTGACCACGACGCCGACCGTAACTCGTGAGGCCGCCCAGGACAGCGTCGTCTTGGCGCTCGGCGGAACTTGGACCGTCGCCGCCGGGCGCGATCTCGAGGCGGCCGGGGCCTCGCTCATCGCGCCGGACAACAAAGCGAAACGGGTGATCCTCGATCTTTCTGCGCTTCAGCGCATGGACACTGCCGGCGCCTGGTTCATCGATCGAGCTCGCGTGGAGCTGACGGCCGCCGGGGCGACCGCCACCTATCGCGGCGCGCGGTCGTCGTACGCCACCCTGCTCGAGGAAGCTGGCTATCATCGGCCGGAGGCGCCCACGCGCGTTCCCCCGCCGCATGGAATCGCGCTGCTCTCGGCGGTCGGCGAGACGGTCGTCGAGTCGGGGGTCGATTTCATCGACATTGTCGACTATCTCGGCGAAATCGTCGTTATGTTCTTGCGCCTCGCGCCGAGGCCGTGGCGTTGGCGCTGGACCTCGATGGTCCATCACCTCGAGATGTTCGGTCTGCGCAGCGTGCCGATCATCATGCTGATCAACTTTCTGGTCGGGGCGATCGTCACCCAGCAGGGCATTTTCCAGCTCGCCCGCTTCGGCGCCTCGACCTATGCGGTTGATTTGGTCGGAGTCCTCGGTTTGCGCGAGCTCGGCGTGCTGATGACATCGATCATGATCGCGGGGCGCACCGGATCGGCGATAACCGCCGAGATCGGCTCGATGAAAATGCGCGAGGAGATCGACGCCCTCAAGGTGATGGCGCTTGATCCGCTTGAAGTGCTGATCATCCCTCGGCTGGTGGCGTTGGTGATCGCCCTGCCGATCTTGACCTTCCTCGCCGATATGGCGCAGGTCGGGGGTGGTCTTATTGTCAGTTGGCTGTACTCCGGCGTAACGCCGCAAAGCTTTCTATTGCGGCTCCAGAACGCCATAGGCATTAATACTTTCCTGGTCGGCCTCATCAAGGCGCCGTTCATGGCGGTGGTGATCGGCCTCATCGCTTCGACCGAAGGCATGGAGGTGCGCGGCTCGGCCGAGTCGCTCGGGCGCTGCGTCACCTCATCGGTGGTCAAGTCGATCTTCATGGTCATCGTCATGGATGGGCTGTTTGCGATGTTCTTCGCCGCGGTGGCCTATTGAGCGACAGCGTCCCCATCGCCAGCCCGCCGCCGCGTGAAGTCATCATCAGCGTGCGCGGCCTCAAGGTGGGCTTCGGCGACCACCTGGTGATGGACGGGCTGGATCTCGACCTTTATCGCGGCGAGGTGCTCGGTTTTGTCGGCGCTTCCGGCGCCGGCAAGTCGGTGCTGACCCGGACGATCCTGGGGCTGATCCACAAACAAGCCGGAACCATCGAGGTCTTCGGCCACAATATCGACAAGCTGACGCCGCGCGAGCATCTGGAGGTCGGCGAGCGATGGGGCGTGCTGTTTCAGGAGGGGGCGCTCTTCTCCAGCTTGACCGTGCGCCAGAACATCCAGGCGCCGATGCGTGAGCATCTGCAGTTATCGCAGTCAACGCTCGACGGTCTGGCGGCGCAGAAGCTGGCGCTCGTCGGCTTGCCCCCGGAAACGGCTGACAAGTTGCCATCGGAGCTGTCAGGCGGAATGACGAAGCGCGTTTCCTTGGCGAGGGCGCTCGCGCTCGACCCGGAGATCGTGTTCCTCGACGAGCCGACCTCGGGACTCGATCCGATCTCGGCCGGCGATTTCGACGATCTCATCGGCACGCTGCAGAAGACGTTGGGCCTGACAGTATTCATGGTCACCCACGATCTCGACAGCCTGTTCGCGATCTGCGACCGGGTCGCGGTGCTCGGGCATGGCAGGGTGATCGCCGCCGGTCCAATCAGTGAGCTCTTGGTTTCCGACGACCCATGGCTCAAATCCTATTTCCACGGTAAGAGGGGCGTAATCCGCCTCTCGGCGGCCGCGGAGCGGCCCGCCATGACGGCCGGGGACGACCGGTCGAAGAACGCGGGGCGCTGACGAGACATGGAGACGCGGGCCAACTATGTCGTGATCGGCGCCTTCACATTGGCGGCGGTCGTGGCCGCCTTTCTGTTTGTCATGTGGATCGCAGGCTACGGGACGCCGGGCGGCCACCGCACCTTCCAGGTCGTTTTCAACGGCTCGGTCTCCGGCCTTTCGAACGGCGCCAACGTTCTCTTCAACGGCATCAAGGTCGGCGAGGTCACGCATCTCACGTTCTCCAGGAGCGATCCCCACCAAGTTGTAGCCGACATCGACGTCAGCGCGGACGCCCCGATCGACCGGAACACCAAGGCGCGGCTCGAGACTGCGGGAATCACCGGCGCCGCCGCGGTCGCGCTGCTTGGCGGGTCAACGCCCGGGGCGCCCCTGGTTGGCGAGAATGGCCAGGGCGCGATCATTTACGCCGAGCAGTCGATGCAGCTGCAGGAGATTCTCGACAATGTCGGCGCCCTCTCGATCAGGGCCACGGCGGTTCTGGACGACGCCGAGAAGGTCATCACCGACAATTCCGCGCCGATCCATTCGGCGATCGAGAATGCCGAGGTGTTCTCCAAGGCGCTGGCTGACAACGCGCCCGGCATCGACGCGGCGCTGAAGAGCGTAGGCGAACTCGGCAAGCAGATCGGGCCGCTCGCCGCGCGCCTGCAAACCCTGTCGGACGACGCCGACCGGGTGGTCCAAGCGATCGATCCCGCCGAGGTCCGCGCGATCGTCGACAACGTCCAGAACCTGTCGGCGAAAGGCGTCTCGGTCGTGGATCGCGCCGACAAGCTCCTCGCCGACAATTCCGATTCGATCCACTCGACGCTTCAGAGCGCCGACGTCTTCGCCAAGACCCTCGCCGACAACGCGCCCAACGTCGACGTGACGCTCAAGAACCTGGCCGAGATCAGCAAGACGGTGCAGCCTGTGGTGGCGCAAATCCAGATCTTGTCGGAGAACGCCAACCGCCTGATCGCGGCGGTCGATCCGGACAAGGTCCGCGACGTCGTCGGCAATGTTCAGACGTTCAGCCAGTCGCTCGCGGCGAGCTCGGATAATTTCAAGGATCTGGTGCGCGACGGCGCCGCGCTCGCCAATCACCTCAACGATTCGGCCAAGCGCCTCGACACCGCGCTCATCGACGTCGATCAGTTCATGAAAGCGCTTGATTCGCAGAAGATCGCCGGCATCGTCGACCAGGTCAACGACGTCGTGGCGACGGTGCGCCAGAACAGGGGCAACATCGACTTGACACTCAAGAATTTCGGCGAGCTCTCCGGCAAGCTCAACAATTCGGCCGACAAGGTCGA
>JBAUXQ010000972.1:0-1883 GCA_049584355.1 Roseiarcus sp.
GGTTTCTTTCCGATCGAAGCACCCGGACCAACACGCTTGTTCGTCGCGGTCAGGCCGGGCCCGCACTAAGCCGGGCGCCGTCTTTCGAAATTGGCCTCGGCTTCGAGGCTCTGCGCGTCGCGGAAGATCGAGGCGACGGCGAGCGTTCGTCCGCCTCTTTTGTAGCGAACAAGACAATCCTTGGCGGCGATGTCGCCCTCGACACCGATCTCGTCCCATCGTTCGGCGTGGCCGACGTAGTTGATCGGGATGTCGTAATGCTGGCTCCAGAAGAAAGGCGCCGCCGCGAAAGGCGTTCGCTCGCCCATGAGATTGAGCGCGGCGACCTGGCCCTGACGTTCCGCGACAACCCAATGCTCGACCCGAATCGCTTCGCCGCTGATCGGATCGGGCCAGCGCGCGATATCGCCCGCGGCGAATATTCCCGGCGCGCTCGTCTCGAGATAGGCGTCGACAACGACGCCCCGATCCACTTTGAGGCCGGCCGCTTGGGCGAGCCCGACACGCGGGCTCACGCCAAGACCCGCGACGATGAAATCGGCCTTGATCGCGGTTCCGTTCGACAGACGCACTTCCCGCCCCTCGACTCCTATCGCAGTCGCGCCGAGATGGAAGCGCACGCCATGCTGCTCGTGCAGCGCGCGAACGAACTCCCCGATGTCATGGCCGAGGATGCGCTCCATCGGAATCGCCTCCGGCGCGGCGACATGGACCTCGATCTCGCGCGCTCTCAGCGCCGCTGCAACCTCAAGCCCGATGAAGCTCGCGCCGAGCACCAGGACCGTCTTTGCGGTCTTGGCCCGCGCGATGATTGCTCGGCAATCGGCGAGCGAGCGCAGGACAAGTATTTCCGACGGCGACGTCCCCGGAATCGATGGCCGCACGGGCTCGGCCCCGGTGGCGAGGAGGAGCCGGTCGAACGGAACGCTTTCGCCGCCCGCGAGCTCGACCTCGCGCGATGCGGCGTCCAGCCGCTCGACGGTCGCCTGAAGCCTGAGCTCGATGGCGTTGTCGCGATAGAATTCGGCCGGGCGAAGAGGCAGCCAATCCTCGGGCGCGCTGCCCGCGAGATAATCCTTGGACAGGTTGGGCCGGTCGACAGGCGGGGAATCGTCGGCGGACAGCATGACGATCTGCCCCTCGTACTTCCTCCTGCGCAACATTTCCGCGGCGGCGAAGCCGGCGGCGCCTCCGCCGACGATCACGATTCGCCCAGGCTCGCCGGATCGGCGGGCGGGCGCAGGCGTCGGCGCCCGCTTCTCGCGGACAATGATCTTGCCGCCGCTCTGATCGACCAGCCAGGAATCGACTGCGCTGAAGGCGGGCGCATGCAGCGCCTCTCCGGTCCGAAGGCTGAAACAGGCGTGATGCCACGGACATCGTATGGTGTCGTCGACGATCAGCCCTTCCGCGAGCGGACCGCTATAATGGGTGCAAACGGCGCCGATGGCGAAGATGTCCGCTCCCCGGCGCGCGAGCAGCACCTGCTCCTCTCCGACATGGCCGAGGAGCTTGCCTCCGTCCGGCAAGTCGGCGAGCGCGATCCCCTGCGTGAGGTCTGCCCCCGGCGGCTCGGTCTTGCCCTCTTCCATTCGATACGCTCCGCCGGCTGACCAGTATCCCTAGACGCGATCCCGGTCAAAACATTCCCTAACCTCCGCAATGCTGCGCCACCGCGTGTCGGCGCCACGGAAGCGCCTCTTCGCGGCGGTCAGGCCAAGCGCGGGCTGACCGCGGCCGTTGAGGGCGCGAACGGCGCAAATCGACCCCTCACCCGTCATTCATGATCTGTACCCTGGACAGGGTGTCGAGTTGCGATGATCATGCTGCGCCAGCGGATTGGGTGCGACCATGGACGTCGGGGATTGGCTGCGAAGCCTCGA
>JBAUXQ010000973.1:0-2782 GCA_049584355.1 Roseiarcus sp.
GTCCAGAATCCAAGGCGGCGGCCAGGTAATAGCGCTCGAAACGGGCCAGACCTGAAGGAGCCCTCCGGGAACGTGGGGGAGGGGAACGGCCGATTGCTTATTGAGTCGGATATGGATGAGAAGCTCATTGAGCGCGATGGTAAAAGTTTCTACGTTTCTGATTTTTGGCACTTCGACGTCAACAGGTCGTAGCCGGTAGGCCTGCATCATGGTCCTCGCTCGCCATTCTGGCGCCTGGCATCTGCCAATCCATACGCCCCATCGATCTCCGGGGGTTATATCCTTCCTGAATTTTTCGCGATCCTCCGTTGATGAGACAAGTGGAAAGTCTTCGGTTTGATATTCGTACACCATAGTTTTTAGCGTCGCCCATCGAGACAACTTTAATTTGTGGTCGTCGGTTACAGTAAACGAGCCTCCGGTCATTAAAGGAATGAGGCATTCCTTCGCGTTCGTTTCGATAATACTCATCCATCCGTTATTGCATTTTCTGCACACCACTTTTGGCCGAATAACATTGGTGCCCCCACGATAATTTTTAACGTGACTTTTCCCCGGAATATTTGGTCCTGGCATTACTCGCGAGTGGTGGTGGTGAAAGTTCGTGTGAGGTAAATACTTGCGCATCCATTTCGAGAAAATATGTTCTTCGCTTATGTCTTTTGTTGCTCCGCAGAAGATACAAACTAGGGGTGGCCGCGTAGTCGGTTTCGGATTATGGATGGCCGGCATGGCAGAAGATCCCAAAGGGCGGGAACCAACGGAATCGGAGATTGAGCGGCGCAGAGATGCCGCACTTTTGCGCGCCCTAAGCACGCCGCACAAGCGGCAAAAGGAAATGAAAGTCGGTAAACGCAAGGCGCGCCTCGTCTCGCCTGAATCCGCTCGTCGCCGGCCGAACTTCTCGCTGGCCCATGAACGCCTCTTTCAACGACGCCGACCCCCGGCGCTTCGGGAAGTCTAGGCCGATTTCCGATAATCGGAAAGGAAATGTCGAAAAAATCGGCGACGCTGAACGGAGTCGGTTTTCATCGTCACCGCGCCGCCGAGGCAATTCCGGGGGCTACACGCCAAGAACGGCTAGGCTGATCCCGAAGACAGGAATGCCGACCAGGCAAATCCCAAGGCTCAGCCTCAGGTATAGTGTCTTCCACCATAAGATACGCGACAACAACGCCACTCGATGTCTGACCTCGTCCAGTTCGACCGTCGGATCGTGGGTGAAGATGAAGTGATGCGGACCCGCGGTCCTCGACAAGTGGAATGAGCTTTTCTCCGATCGGAAGTAGCGAGGAAAGATCGCCAGGATCAGACAGAAATAGGCGGCGAGGAAGGGCGCCAGGATCACCCAAAGGGGAACACCCGCCAGGCCGCGTTCGTGCGCGCTCAGGATCGGGACCATCAGCAGCGGCAGGAACAGGAGAGCGATATTGGCCTTGAAATCGCTCGAGCGAATGGCGTCGGTGTAAATGGCGGAAAAGTCGCGAAAATATTTGATCTCGCGCTGGATAAGATCGTCGCTCGGCGGCTTGGCGCTGGTCTGAGTCGCGACCGCGTGCTCCTGAACGCTTGAGACCATGATCGGCGCCCGACCGTTATCCGTTCTATCGCCCGCGATGGCGGCGTCGCACGATCGGCGCGGCGGAGTAGCGCCGAGAAGCGCGAGTGCGCCCTCGATGGCTTTATAGCTACGCTCTTCGCCACGACTTCCGTCAGCGCCCACGCGCTTCCGCTCCGAACCTGTGAGAGCAATTGCGGACTGTCAAGATGGGGATTTGGCGCGTCGGCGTCAAAACGGTCTCGTCGAGATCGATGCTATCGTCTAATCTGCGACGGCCTGGGACCGGTGGGGATGTCCACAACGGCTCGATTGGACCCGCGCCTGCGCACGTTGTGGAACAGCTAAGCGGCGGCGCCGAAAGTGGATAATGTCGCCGGCGCACATCCACCACGTCTCGGCCAAACGCAGAATCCCTGAGAGGAACGCCCATGCACCTGTCGAACGAAAGTCTCCTCGTCATCATTGTCGTCGGCATCGTCGCGGGATGGCTTGCCGGCAACATCGTGCGGGGCGGCGGCTACGGTCTCATCGGCGACCTTGTCGTCGGCGTTATCGGGGCGTTGATCGGAGACTGGCTGCTGCCGCAATTGAGCATCCACCTCGGCACAGGGATGGTCGCCCTCATCGTCAACGCCACGCTGGGCGCGATCGTCTTGCTGATTGTCCTCAGGCTGATCAGTGGGGTTGGCGGCGGGGGATGGCGTGGCGGCGTTGGGAGGCGTTGGTAGTCGTCAAAAGCACGTATCGCTAAGAGACGGCCCTCCACCTGGGCGGGCGGCTATCGCGAGCCATGCGGCCCTACTCCCGAACGATTCTTCGTCGTTTTTTCTCGCGCGGAGACCAAGCAATGACGGCCAGAACGTCAAGATGGGCGGTTTGCGGCGCCGTGAGCGCCGGCTTGATCGGTTTGGCGGGCCTCACGAAGGGCAAGTTCGGGCCGGCGGCGGCGATCCGGGCCTGTGAGGAAGGCCCCTACTGTCAAGGCCGGGCGGGCTGATGAGCCTGGACGTCCCCAGCCAGCGGCGCCTCGCGTCCGACCATGGCCAGTTGCGCCGGCGCATAGCGCTCGCCCACAATCTCGATGTTCGCGGCGGCCTGTTCGATCTCGTCGAGGTCGGCCCGCGTCAGATGAATGCCCGCGGCGCCGATATTTTCCTCGAGCCGATGGAGCTTCGTCGTGCCAGGGATCGGGACGATGGTGGGGCGCTGGGCGAGGAGCCA
>JBAUXQ010000974.1:0-3387 GCA_049584355.1 Roseiarcus sp.
GTCATCGAGGCGATGTCCAAGGGACTTGGCGCGAGGATCATCGCGCTCGAGGCGCCGTTCAATCCCGAGGGCGGCGCTTACGTGAAGGCTGATAAGGGACAGGCGGGGCGCCACGACCATGATCACGGCCATGGCCACGCCCACGAGCCCCGGCGCGAAGATGATTATCGCGCCGAGCATGATCATGGGGCCGCCGATGCCAAGGACCTTGATCACGGCCATGGCCACGAGCATGGACACGACCGCCACCGAGGGTGACGGGGACTCGCCGTTGCCGCTCCTCATCTGGCTGTCGCCGGGATTCCCGGTCGGCGCCTTCGCCTATTCGCATGGGCTCGAGTGGGCAGTCGAAGCGGGCGACATCGTCGATGCGCGCTCGCTAGAGGCTTGGCTCGCCGACCTGATGGAATTCGGAGCGCTGCGCTCAGACGCTGTTCTGTTTTCGGCCGCCTTTCGCTCCGCGGCGGCGGCCGATTGGCCGGCGCTCATCGAAGCGAACGCTCTCGCGGTCGCCCTCTGCCCATCGGCCGAGCGGCGCCTCGAGACGACCGCTCAGGGCCGGGCCTTTGTCGCTGCGGCGCATGCGGCCTGGGATTGCGAGCCCTTGCGGCGCCTTGACCACGCGCCCGACGGGCGCATCGCCTATCCGATCGCGGTCGCCGCGGCGGCAAGCGGCCATGGCCTGCCGCTTCGAGCCAGCCTCGAGGCTTTCGCCCTCGCCCAGGCCGCCAATCTCGTCTCCGCCGCCCTGCGCCTCGGGCCGATCGGGCAGACGGAGGGCCAGAAGATTCTTGCCGCGCTCTTGGCGCCCATTCGCGCTCTGGCGCGCGCGGCTTATGGCGCCACCCTCGCCGATCTCGGCGGCGCGGCGTTTCGCTCCGACATCGCCGCCATGCGGCACGAGAGCCAGTATTCGAGGCTGTTTCGGTCATGACAGCGCCTGACCAGCCGCCGCGCGCAGCGGTCGGCGGGCCGGCCGGTTCGGGCAAGACCGCGTCGCCGTACGTTGACACCGTGAACACCGCGCGATAGGCGACCTCGAATGCTTGCCTTACGTCCCTACCGCCATGGCAATCTGCCGGCTGCGCTTGTCGCCGCGGCCCGGCAGATTCTGGACGAAAGCGGCATGCAGGCGGTCGGACTGCGCGAGACCGCCCGACGGGTTGGCGTGTCAGCGACGGCCGCCTACCGCCATTTCACCAGCAAGGAAGATCTTCTTGCTTCCGTCGCTGCCGAGGGCTTCCGCGAGCTCGGCGCGGCGATGGAGGGCGCGACGCGCGGACCCAATCTGCTGAGCCGGGCCGGCCTCGCTTATGTCGAGTTCGCCCTGGAGAATCGCGGTCTCTTTCGCCTGATGTTCGGGCCCGTCCTGGCCGAGCGGGCGAAATACCCGGCGCTTCAGGCCGCGACTGACGGCGTCGAAGCTTTGCTGCTGCGCGGCGTGGCCGAACTCGACCAGAGGCCGCTCGGCGACAATCTCGCGGCGATGGCGGCGTGGGGCCTCGTGCATGGGCTTTCGAATCTGGTCGTCGACGGCTTCATTCCGGCGGCGCGAGCCTCGACTCTGGCGGCGGAGATCCTTGCCGCGACGAGATTGCCGCGGCCGCCGCCCACCGAGCCGGCCAGTTGACGGCGCTCGTTGCCCGCGGCCACCCGCTTCAATAGGCTGCGGCGATCGGCCCTCACCAACCGCGCATGCAAAAATCCATGCCCGAGCCCGTTTACGATCTGGCGATCATCGGCGGCGGAGTGAATGGATGCGGCGTCGCCCGCGACGCCAGCGGACGCGGATTGAGCGTTTATCTATGCGAGCAAGGCGACCTCGCGAGCGGCGCCTCCTCGGCCGCCACCAAGCTCATTCATGGCGGCCTGCGCTACCTCGAGTATAGCGAATTCCGCCTGGTGCGCGAGGCGCTGTCCGAACGCGAGACCCTGTGGCGCATCGCGCCGCATGTCGTGCGGCCGCTGCGCTTCGTTTTGCCGCACCACCGGGGCCTCCGCCCTGCCTGGCTGCTCAGGCTCGGCCTCTTTCTCTATGACCATTTGGGCGAGAGAAAGCTCCTCCCACCGACGGCGACGCTCGATCTGACCCGCGATCCGGCCGGAGCGCCGTTGAAGCGCGGCGCCTTTACCGTCGGTTTTGAATATTCGGACTGCTGGGTCGACGACGCCCGCCTCGTCGTTCTCAACGCGCTCGACGCCCATCTCGCTGGGGCGCGAATCGAGACGCGGACAAAAGCGCTCGCCGCCGAGCGCGCCGACGGGCGATGGCGCGTAGCCGTCATCGACCAGCGCGACGGAACGGCGCGAACGATCCAGGCCTTGGCGCTCGTCAACGCCGCCGGGCCCTGGGTGGAAGACGTGCTCGCTCGCTTGCCGGCGCGACCCTCCCGCGACCATCTCAGGCTGGTGCAAGGCTCGCATATCGTCACCCGCAAGCTGTTCGATCATCAGCGCGCCTACATCTTTCAGAACGCGGACAAGCGGGTGCTGTTCGCAATTCCGTACGAGGGCGATTTCACCCTGATCGGCGCGACCGAACTGGATTACGCCGGCGATCCGTCAAAGGCCGCCGCCTCGGCGGCGGAGATTGAATATCTGTGCGCAGCGGCGAGCGAGTATTTCGCCCGCCCGGTCACCACGGCGGACGTCGTCTGGACCTTCTCCGGCGTCCGGCCGCTCTATGACGACGGCGCAAGCGCGGCGACCGCGGCGACGCGCGATTATGTGCTCGAGCTCGACGACAACGGGCCGCCGCTGGTGTCGATCTTCGGCGGCAAGATCACGACCTATCGCAGGCTCGCCGAGCACGTTCTGGACAAGCTCGAGCCGGCCCTTCCCCTGATTGCGCTGAGGCGCGGCTGGACCGCCGCCGGGCCCCTGCCGGGCGGGGCGTTCCCGGTCACGGAAGTCGAGGCGCGGGTGGAAGCGCTGCGGCTTCGCTATCCATTTCTTGGCGACGGCGAAGCGCGGCGCCTGACCCGCGCGTATGGCCTTCGCGCCAGCGAGATCCTCGGCGAGGCGAACGAGCGGCGGGCGCTCGGGCGCGACTTCGGCGCGGATTTAAGCGAACGCGAGGTCGACTACCTGATGCGGGTCGAATGGGCCGAAAGCGCCGAGGATATTGCATGGCGCCGGACCAAGCTCGGGCTGCGCTTGAGCGCCGATGAGATCGCCGCCCTCGACCGCTTCATCGCCGGCCGGCTCGCGGACGGCGGCCGCCGCGTCAGCGCGCAAAGGACGCCGGCGTGATCCTGGTCATCGATCAGGGGACGACCTCGACCCGGTCGATCGTGTTCGGCCTCGACGCCGCGCCGGTCGCCAGCGCCCAGGCCGAGTTTCAGCAGCTCTACCCCCGGCCGGGCTGGGTCGAGCACGATCCGGAAA
>JBAUXQ010000975.1:0-2871 GCA_049584355.1 Roseiarcus sp.
GCTTTACGAAATGGAAATGCGGTCATTGTCGCTTTGTCTGGAAGCTCCCGGATCATGCGCCGCCCAATTCATCGAATCAGTGCAGCACACGGCTGCGAACACCTACCGGATTGCGGACGTAGGCGAAACGCGACAGGCGCCAAGGGCGGAAGTCAATAAATCAGGCCGCGAACGTCAACCCGCGCAAGATCACGGAGTCGGATACGCCAAGGCCTTGCGCGCCTGCTCGATCTGCGCGTTGATCTCGGGGAGGTCCGGCTTCTGGGCCTGCGCGGTCTCCAGCGCCGCGATCGCCTCCGGCCATCGCCCCTGCGCCGCCAACGCCATGCCCAGACGCTGATGCGCAAATGGCATGCGATGCTGCGTCTGCACGGCCTTTCGCAGCGCCTGCGCGGCAGCCGCGAGGTCGCCCTGTTCGGCCAGGGCGGACCCGACGCCGTAAAGCCCGTCGGGCCGGTCGGGCTCGAGGCGCAGCGTTTCGCGGAAGAGTTCCAAAGCCTCGTTGGTCGCCCCGCGGTTAAGGGCCAATCCTCCGAGCCGGATCAGCACTTCTGGAACCTCGGCGCCCAGTCTTCGCGCGTTCGCCAGATGGGGTTTCGCCGCCTCGCTGTCGCCGCCGAGCGTCAGGCTCGCGGCCATGATCAGATGACCCCACGGCTGCTCGGGATCGGCCGCCAGCAGCGCTTCCGCCGGCGCGCGGCAGCCGGCGTAATCCCCGAGCAAGGCTCGGCACTGCGCCAGACGACGCAGCGCCTCCGGCCAATCCGGCTTCAGATTGAGCGCGAGCTCCAGCGTCCTGGCCGCCTGGTCGTAGCGGCCGCGCGAAATGAGCGCGATGCCCAGATGGAGGTTCCTGACGGCGGCGGCCTGCCGCATCGCCTCCGCCTGCTCCTTCTGAAGCGAATCGATATAGCCCTCCGCGATCAGAGCCTCGGCGGGATCCCGGGCGTCGGCAGGCGCTTCATGGCGTTGCCAGGGGCGCGCAGGGCGGACAGCCGGAACCGGCTTTTGCAACGGACGACCGTCCGTCGGCGAGGCTAGCCCGTAACGGGCGAGAACGGTCGGCGCGATGTCGACAGCGTCCGCGCCCGACAAGAGCGAATCGGGCGCAAAGTCCGGTCCCGTCGCTATCAGGATCCCGCGCGGTTGGCCGCGTAGGACGCCGGTCGGGAGCCGCAGGACGCCGTTCGGCGAGACCACCATCACCGCGGCGTCCGGCCCGGCCAGCTCGATCAGCCGGCCGATCATCATATCCAGCAAAACATGCGCCCGCTCGATCACGCCGCCGAAGACGGGGTCCGGCTGGCCGAACGCCAGCTTGACCATGTGCGGCAGGTCGTAGCAGACGCTGAGGACATCCCACTCCGGCTTCGCGGCGATATGCGTCGCCGCCGAGTGCACGGTCGCGTTCACGGCGACTATCGTCACGAGCTCGAGGAGCCGCTTGTCCTTGGCGGCCGCCGCTTCGCCGATGCGCGGGGCGAGCGCCGCGACTTCCGACTGGAGCGGGTCGGCTGGGTGGACGCGCAACTCTGCGAGCTCGTCGCGCAGGCTCGAGGGGGAGAGGCCGTGCGTCGGCAGGGGCCAGTCGGCAAAGCCGGCGCCGCTGGGGACCGCGAACGTCTCGTCGACATGGATTCCGGGCCAGCGATCCGCCGCCGCAGTCGCCGGCCAGTTGACGGTAGCGGTGGCGATCCCCTCCGCCTCGAGGAGCTCCCAGAACGCGGGAGCGAGCCAGGACCGACGCCCCGTCGGCTGGAGGCCGCCGAGATCCGGCCGGATCTCGTGGCGAGACAGCACCCCATGCCGGTCCGCCAGTAGCCCCGTGGCGATCGAGGTCCACAGGGCCTCGCGGACCAGCGGTCGTCCGCTCGACAGCGTGGCGATCGCCCCACGCTCGATCAGGGCGGAAAGGCGCGGCATTCGTCCCGCGTCCAGGTGCGGATGCAGTGACTGCCAGTCCACCGACCGCAACCCGATGACAAGCAGGCGGGGCCATCTTCTGCTGGATTGTTCCTTCATGCTTCCGCTAGACGCTGTATTCATGACCATCGACTGCGCCTCGGCCGGCGCTCCTCCTGACGTATCGGTCCGCGCCGCCGCCGATCACGAGGCGCGGGCCTGCCGCCTCCTGCTGCCGGAGATGTTCGACGCGCACCAGGCGCCGGAGCTTCTCGTGGCCGTCTTGCATGACGCAGAAGCCCCCGACAAGCCGCGACTCGTGGGCGCGGCCGGCATCGCGCCCAGTTACGGGCCCGGACGCGGTTCGTCGCTGTTCGTCCATGTCACGCCGTCCTTCCGCCGGCGCGGCGTCGGCCGCGCGCTGATCGAGGCCGCCATGGCAAGCTGCCGCGGGCGCTGGACCGTGCTGCACGCGCTGCGTCCGGTCCCTGAGGAATCCCAGGCCGCGCAATTCCTCGCCGCCTGTGGCTTCGAGCCGGTCGACCGCATCGTCCACTTCGAGGTCGACGGGCTGCCGTTCTACGCCGACATTCTCGCCGTCCGCCAGCGGCTCGAGAGTCATCGCCGCATCCCCCCGAACGCCCGGATTTTGAGGCTCTGCGACGCCGACCCCGACGCCGTCGCTGACCTCGTTTGCCGCTCCATCGAGACTTCGCGCGCTTACGTCCGCAGCCGGCTCCGCCCCGATTGCGCCAACCCCTACGATATGCGGAGCTCGGTCGTGCTGACGGTCGAGGGGCAGGTCCGCGGGGCTCTGATCTACAATTGGAGCGGCGGCGTGCCGGTGATCGAGGTTCGCGCCGTTGATCCTTCGCTGCGCGGCTCCTGGGCGAATGCGCTGATGCTCGAAGAGGCGACCCGCAACGCGAAAGAGGGCGGCGCGTTGCGCTTCCGCTTTTTCGCCAGCGA
>JBAUXQ010000976.1:0-6384 GCA_049584355.1 Roseiarcus sp.
TCGCAATGAATATTTAGCTTACTTGCCACAATCGTCCGCAAAAACGTGTGTCCTACCTGTGTGGAGAGCTTATATTACACCCCATCAAAGACAAAGGCTTGGATTTCCTTGGATTCTCTTGGCGGAAATGAGCCTTTTCAAGGGGTTGCGCCGACCCCCTGGGCATTTTTTTCTTTTGGGCCCCGAGGGCCGGATTATCAACTCTTCTACTTCGTAAAATGCCGGAATCGGGTCGGACCCGACGCATCCCACGTTGCTCCGGCTACCCGTGTCGTCGCTTCGCTGAATCATGGAAGGACCATAGCACGACTTTCGGTTTTCAGAAAGACAATGTTCGAAAAGCTTGGCCGGCGATCCGGCCCAGCCTCTAGGTTGGCAGGCCGGGAAACAGGGTCGGAGCCATCTGGACCGCCAGTTCCTTGAACAGTCGGCACGGCTTGGAAATGTGACGGGCGCCGAGATGGACGAGGGAGAGGTCGAAGGTCGGGAAGCGCCAGTCAGGCATGATCTCGACCAGCTGGCCTTTGCGAACGAGTTCGGGCCGCACGACCGGCGG
This sequence comes from Roseiarcus sp., assembly GCA_049584355.1. Lineage (GTDB taxonomy): Bacteria > Pseudomonadota > Alphaproteobacteria > Rhizobiales > Beijerinckiaceae > Roseiarcus. Next base: position 557 of record JBAUXQ010000976.1, read on the forward strand.
GAGCTCGCCGATGCCCGCACCGTCCAGAAGCGCCGGCGCGAGGCCGGAATAGTCGTTCATGGCCAGGAAGGGCTGAAAAGTGAGCGTCTGCCTGTCCTTGCTCTCTCTGTGAACGAAGCTCCATCGGGCGTCCGGCTTCCCGTGCAAAAACGCCAGAAGCCGATGATTGGGCAGATCCTGCGGCTTTTGCGGCGGATCGCGACCCCTGAGGTAAGCCGGGCTCGCAAGCAGCTGGTGGCGATAGGTGAGGATCCGCCGCGCGACCAGCGACGAATCCCTCAGCGCGCCGAGCCTGAACGTGAGATCGATCCCTTCGGCGATATGGTCGACGAAGCGGTCCGTCACCAGGATCTGAACCCGGACGTTCGGATAAGAGGCCTGGAAGGCGGCGACCAGCGGAGTGAGCAACGTGTCGGAAATGCTCGGCGGTGCGGAAAGTCGCAGGGCTCCCGAGACACTCGACAGGCGGTTCGAGACGATGCTTTCCACCGTCTCGCTGAGCTCGGCGCTCCGCGCAGCGTACTCGAGCACTTCCGCTCCGAGTTCGGTCAGCCGCAGATTGCGGGTGGAACGTTCGAGAAGCCGCACGCCAAGCTGATCCTCGAGCTCGGCGATCCGCCGGCAGACCGTCGAGACCGGAAGATTGAGGCGCCGCGCCGCCTCCGAGAAGCTGCCGGCCTCGGCGACTTTCGCGAACACCACCAGCGAATTGAGATCCGCCATGGCCCTCCCGAGAATATGGAGAGCTGATCCTCCGTCATTGCCAGCCGGCGGACAAGGGGATGTTTCGTAGGTCCGCCTCACGCCGCTTAACCTGAATGGCTCGCGATCATCCCACAGTTGGAAAGCTCATTTGCGGCTTTGCCGGCTACCGCCGGGACGAGCGGACGGATAACCCTGCGACCATCCATTGAGCGAGGGAGAGCTTCGATGATTGCAGACCGCGCTTTGAAGTCCACATTGGCGCCTGAGAAAGTCGCCGAGGACGAGGCCGCGATCAGGGGCGTGATGGCGTCGTACAACGACGCGCTGAACGGCGGCAAAACGGCCGCGGTCATGCCGCTCTATACCGACGACGGTGTTTTCATGCCGCCGTACAGCGAGTCCGCGTTGGGCAAGGCGGCGGTCGAGAGGGCCTACAACGCCGTGTTCGACGAGCTGAAATTCCGCGTCAAGTTCACGATCGCCGAACTCATCGTGATGGCGCCCACGTGGGCGTACGTGCGCACGAATTCGGCTGGCGCGACGGACCATCATTCGACCGGGAAGACGACGGCGGAAGCCAACCAGGAGCTCTTCATCTTCAAGAAGGGCGACGACGGACAATGGCGGATCGCGCGCTACAGCTTTTCGCCGACCAATCCGCCATCCCAATGACAGAGGGCGCAAGCGACGGAAACCCGTTCGCGTTTATCGTCAATGCAGGAGACAGGTCATGAAAGCGATTGTCATTCACCAATACGGCGGTCCCGACGTCCTCAAGTTCGAGGAGACTCCCGATCCGGTCGCCGGACCGGGCGCAGTCGTGGTGCGAGTGGCCGCCGCCAGCATCAATCCAATCGACATCATCGAACGCTCTGGCGCGATGAAGGACTTCAGGCCGATGACGTTTCCGAACGTGCTCGGATGGGACCTCGCGGGAACGATCGTCAGCATCGGGCCTCAGGTCCAGGGTTTCTCCCTCGGCGACAAAGTGCTCGCTTGGGGCTATCACACCTACGCCGAACTTTGCGCCGTGAAGGCGGAGCTTCTGGCCAAGGTCCCGGCAGGCCTCGACCTGGTCGAGGCCGCTGCCTTGCCGCTGGTGACGACAACCGGCGCCGAGCTCATCTTGGTCGCGGGTGGAGTGAAGGCCGGGCAGACCGTGCTGGTCTCGGGCGCGTCGGGCGCCGTCGGCCGCTCGGCGGTCTTCACCGCCAAGGAGCGTGGCGCCAAAGTGATCGCGGGGGTCCGCAAGAGCCAGATGGAGGCGGCAAAGAGCCTCGGCGCGGACCAGGTCGCGGCGATTGACGATGAGGACGCCCTGAACAGGATCGCCCCCGTCGACGTCGTCGCCAACACGGTTCGCGGAGCAACGGCCGGGCGACTCATCGGCAAGGTGAAGCCTGGCGGCGTCTTCGCTTCCGTCACGGGCGCGCCGGACAACGCCAAGGACTTTCCGGCCGTGCGCGTCGCAGCCTTCGTTTCTAAGCAGGATGCGAAGACAATTCTGCACATGGCCGAGGCCGTCAGCGCCGGCAAACTCGTCATCCCGATCGAGCGCAAGCTGCCGCTCAAGGACGCGGCCGCCGGGCACGCCGCGGTCGAGAAGGGAGTCGGCGGCAAGGTGCTGCTGCTGCCGTGACGAACGGCGGAGGCGACGACGCCCCGGGAGGGATGAATGACGGCAATTTTCATCTCGCTCGCTGTGGGCGTCTTGACGTTCTGCTTCGGCATGCTCGGCCACTATCTGCACCGGCTCCTGCCTGTTGCTGGCGCTCGTGATTGGAACCCTGGTCGGCTCGGCGTGCGCCCGGGCGCTTGAACTTGATCTGACGTTCCGCCAGTACGGACCGGAGACGCAGCCGCTGCGCGAGGCGCTCAAGGACTCGATGACGGCCGGCTATGTTAGGCCGTCCGCGGATCTCCGCTACAGCGCCCGGCCGCTCCGGGACTGCCGCCATTTTTACTTGGCCTCCGTCCTGCCGCCCGATCCGGCGAGCCAGCCGGTCGTGCGATCCCAGAGCGCGACCAATTCTTCATCCCAGGTCAGCGCTGGAGGACCGTAGGGCGGGCTGGTCCCTGAAATACCCGGCGGTCCGTGATCCAGGTAGGGCCACAGGTTGCGCGCGTAGCACCACCGTGGCGTCGGGGCCTGCAGATGAAACTGCTTGCGCTCGTCCGGCGTCAGGCAACGGGGGACGGAGGCTTTGACTTCGTCGACCACGGCCTGAGCCGTAGGAAAGACTTCCCACAGCCTCGCTGTGTTGTCGCGGGAGCCGGTGAGAACGCGCTTGCCGTCCGGCGAGAAAGCGACGGCCCAGACATAGTCTTTGTGTCCCACGAGCGTGGCGACCGTTTCGCCCGTCGCCAGGTCCCACAGCCTTGCCGTGTTGTCGAAGGAGCCGGTGAGGAGTTGTTTGCCGTCCGGCGAGAAGGCGACAGCATTGATAAGGAGATTGTGTCCCGTCAGCGTCTCGATCGCGGCCCCGGTCGCCGCGTCCCACAGCCTTGCCGTGCCGTCCGAGGAGCCGGTGGCGACGCGCGCGCCGTCGGGTGAGAAAGCCACGGCGTTAACCGCGATATTGTGTCCCTTAAGCGTCGCGACCGCGGCGCCGGTCGCTGCGTTCCACAGCCTCGCCGTCTGGTCGTTGGAGCCGGTGACGATGCGGGCGCCGTCCGGCGAAGGCGACGGCCCTGACAGCGTCTCTGTGTCCCTCGAGCGTCGCGACCGCCTCGCCGGTCGCCGCGTCCCACAGCCTCGCCGTACTGTCGTAGGAGGCGGTGAGAGCGCGCTTTCCGTCGGGCGAGAACGCGACGGCATTGACCGACCCGCGATGTCCCGCGAGCGTCGCGACCGCGGCGCCAGCAGCATCCCACAGAATTGCCGTGTTGTCTCCCGAACCGGTGAGAATGCGCTCTCCGTCGGGCGAGAAGGCGGCGGCCCAGATCGGGGCCTTGTGTCCCGTGAGCGTTGCGATCGTTTTGCCGGTCGCGACGTCCCACAGCCTGGCCGTGCTGTCGAAGGAGCCTGTAAGAACGCGCCTGCCGTCGGGCGAGAACGCGACAGCGGTGATACCGTTTGCGTGCCCCTCGAACGTGACGGCCGACGCGCCGGTCGCGACGTCCCACAGCCTCGCGGCGCCGTCGTTGGAGCCGGTGAGAACGTGGGCGCCGTCGGGCGAAAAAGCGACGACGGTGATGGGACCCTTGTGTCCCGCGAGCGTCACGGTCGCGGCGCGGGTCGTCGCACTCCACAGCCTTGCCGTGTTATCGCCGGAGCCGGTGAGAACCCGGCTGCCGTCGGGCGAGAAGGCGACAGCATTGACGAGGGTGTCGTGTCCCTCGAGGGTGGCGACCGCGGCGCCGGTCGCCGCGTCCCACAGCCTCGCCGTGCGGTCCCAGGAGCCGGTGAGAACGCGCTTGCCGTCCGGCGAAAACGCCACGGCGCTGACAAAGCCCATATGTCCCGCGAGCGTGGCGACCGGAGCGCCGGTCGCCGCGTCCCACAGCCTTGCCGTGCCGTCGTTGGAGCCGGTCAGAACGCGCTTGCCGTCAGGCGAGAAAGCGACCGCGTCGACAAGCCCTCTGTGTCCCGTGAGCGTCGCGGCCGCCTTGCCGGTCGCCACGTCCCACAGAATTGCCGTGTTGTCCATTGAGCCGGTCAGCGCGTGCTTGCCATCGGGCGAGAAGGCGACGGAGCTGACAAACCCCTTATGTCCCTCGAGCGTAGCGACCGGGGCGCCCGTCGCCGCGTCCCACAGAATTGCCTTGTTGTCGTAGGAGCCGGTGAGAACGCGCGCGCCATCGGGCGAGAAGGCGACGGCGTTGACCGACCCGCCATGTCCGACGAGCGTCGCGACCGCGGCGCCGGTCGCCGCGTCCCATAGCTTTGCCGTGCTGTCGTTGGAGCCGGTGATAACGCGCGCGCCGTCAGGCGAGAAGGCGACGGCCCAGACAAAACCGCCGTGTCCCGCGAGCGTGGCGAGCCTTTTGCCGGTTGCCGTATCCCACAGCATCGCCGTGCGGTCGGCGGAGCCGGTGAGAATGCGCTTGCCGTCGGGCGAGAAGGCGACGGCGGTGACGCCGTCTGTGTGTCCCGTGAGCGTCGCGACCGCCTCGCCGGTCGCCGCGTCCCATAGCCTTGCTGTGTGGTCATAAGAGCCGGTGAGAACGAGCCTGCCATCGGGCGAGAAGGCGACGGCGCTGACAGAGCCCTTGTGTCCCGCGAGATTCGCGCGCTCGGCCCAATGCGAGGACCACTTACGCCAGGCGCCATCAAGCGCGCGCAAAGTCGATGCCTCCAACGGCATCATCCGGGCGCGGACGCCAAGACTATTTTCGTCGGGCAGCGCATCGAGGCCGATCAGCATGCCGTCGACATACGAGCCGTCAGCGACCCTCTTGTCGACCACTTCCGCAACGAACTGCGAACGGTCGATCATCAGCGCCCGCCAGCTTTTGAACACCGCCCAGAGGCCGGCTCCGGTCCCCAATACGACCAGCCCCAGCAACCCTGCCAAGACCCCGAACATACGCCGCTGGAATCGGCGGCGAGCCTGCTGCGCGCGCTCCGTTTCGGCGATCAGCCGCTCGCGCTCTTCGAGCCGCCTTCGGTCGGCTTCTGCGAGCGAGGCCGCATAGGTTTCGCTCGCGGCGAGATAGGATCGCTGCAACGCCGTGATCTCCGGCGAGTTCTCCTTTCGCCGAGCGGCCCAGGCGATGGCCTCTTTCAGATCGTCGCCGCGCAGCAAGAGGTCGTCGGCGTCGCCGCCCGCTCGGCTTCGGGCCTCCCAGCGCACGGCGGCCTCGGTCAGCCGCGTGTGCTCGCGAATCCATTCGACATCCTGCTTGAGCGCCGTCGCCAATTCGCTGATCGGCTTGAGCGAGGACTGGCCTTCGCGGAAGAAGATATAGTTCAGGCGCCGCAGCCGCTCCGGCACGTCGGCTTCAGCGACGGGATCGCCTTTGATCGGGATCAGCCGGACCGGGATCAGCCGCTTGCCGAACTTCGCGGCGCAATCCACCTCCCAGGCGCAGCGCTCGGATTTGATGGCGGCGGGCGAGATGATGAAGACGATGGTGTCGGCGCTCTGGATCAGCGCGCCAAGCCGGGTCTCCCAGTCTTC
>JBAUXQ010000977.1:0-1567 GCA_049584355.1 Roseiarcus sp.
TTTCAAGCGATTCAAGCACCCCGTCGAAGAGGCCCGCGTCGCCGACCCGGGCGGCGAGCACGCCGCCTCCCGCCGCCGTCGCCGCCTCAAGGCTGAGCGCGAACACTTCGGCGTCTGCCGCCTCTGCGTCCTTGCGGCCGAAGCTTTCGAGCCCGGTCTGCGTCTGTTCCCCGCCCTGCCCCGCCCGGGCCCGGAACACCGGGCCGAGATAGGAATATTCGGCGATGGCGCCGGCCCTGTCGGAATTGAGATAGGCGCGGCAGACGGGAATCGTATATTCCGGCCTCAGGCAAAGCTCCTCGCCCGCGGCGCCGGCGGTCAGGAACAGGCGGCGGCGGACCTCCTCGCCCGACATGTCGAGGAAGATAGCCGCCGGATGCAGGATCGGCGGCTCGGTCCGCTCGAACCCCGCAGCGAGGAAATGATCGAGCGCGCGCTCGCCGGCGCTGCGCGGCGCCTGACTGACGGGATCGGCAAGGGTCGGCGCTTCAACGGTCGGGGTCACCGGATGGCCCTCATGGTCGTGAGCGCCCCCTTTAACAAAGCCGCTTCAAGCGCGCAGCCCTTTTCCCGAGGCAAAGTGAATGCGGAGTTGGCGCAGGAGGGCGGTCGGCCCAGGCTCACAAGGCGGTCCGGCCGGCCGTGGACGCGACCCTTCCCCAGCTTTTGCTGGGGAAGGTGGCCGGAGGCCGGATGGGGTGTGGCCCGCGCCGGCACTCCCGGACGGTTTGCGCGACCGTCACCGAGAACCTTATCTAGCGATCCCCCGCTTTCCACACCCCATCCGGCGCTCCGCGCCACCTTCCCCACTTCGTGGAGAAGGGGGGGCGTGGTGGAGGGAGCAAGTTGCCGGCGAGGCCCTGCCATGGTCGGATGGCCTGCGATGAAGCCTGAGTCCGCATTGCGCCTGTTGCACTGGGCCGTTCTCGCCTTCGTCCTTATAGGCTTCGGACGGGCTTGGGCGCAGGACGCGCACCGGCTCGATCTCGACCAGGCGCGCGCGGCGCTCGCCGCCACCGAGGCGGCGCTCAGGGACAAGAACCTCCCCGACAGCGAGCTCCAGACCCTGAAGGCCCAGAACGATGCGCTCGGCCTCGCTCTTCAGGGCGCGGTCGCGGATCTCACGCCGCGGCTCGCGGCGTCGACGAAGCGCCTGGCGGAGCTCACGCCCAAACCGGGCGAGACGGCGCCCACGACCGACGTGGCGGCCAAGGAGCTCGAGAGCGAGAAAAAGCGGCACGACACGCTCGACGCCAACTTGCGCGCCGCCCGCGCCATGCTGCTGGAAGCCGACGACCTCTCGACCCGCATCAGCGTGGCCCGGCGCCAATTGTTCGCGCGCCACACATTCGCCAGGTCGTCGAGCGTCCTCGATCCTGAGCTCTGGGCCGCCGTCTGGCGGGAAGTTCCGATCGACGCCGAGGTGATGCGGAGCCTGATCGGCAACTGGCTCGACGCGGTCGGCGGGCGGCTGTCGACGGCGGCGAAAATCGGCATTGCGGCGGCCGCGCTCGCGCTCGCGCTAGCCGTCGCGCCGCTTGCGTGGCTCACTCGCCGGGTCGTCTAT
>JBAUXQ010000978.1:0-1729 GCA_049584355.1 Roseiarcus sp.
AGACGCTCAATATTCCTGAAGATTCGATCCTGGTGGTGCGCGGCGACCCTAGCCTGGTCGAAACGCGAATTGAGGGAGCGATCAGCCCCTCGGATCAAAAGGACGAAGTTTCCGAAAAGACCCGGACCGAAAAGCGATGGACCATCCACGGCGTCGGCAAGGCGACAATCCTGCGCAGCGGCGCCCCGGTGGCGGTCGCCATCCTCGCGGTCACGCCGGCCGGCGCGCCGACGATCGCATCGACCGACGAGCCGCGCGGCAACATCAGCGGCTCGCTGACGCTTTCCTACCATGTCGACGATCGATTTGGGCTGGCTGGCGCTCGGGCGGACTTTGCCCGTCCGCATGACGGGGCGGCCCCGGCGCCGCGCACGCTCGCGCCGCCGCCACAGGCCGCCCTGCAGCTCCCGCCGACCGCCAACGGCGTCGGCGACGCGAAAACGACCGTCGACCTCTCTGAGCACCCGTGGGCGGGCGCGAAGGTGACGATGACGCTCAGCGCCGTCAGCATTTCGGGCAAGACCGGCCAGAGCGGGCCGATCGAGATGACGTTGCCGCAGCGAATCTTCCACAATCCGCTGGCGCGGGCGCTGGTCGAACAGCGCCGCGCCCTCATTCTCGATCCCGACAACGCGCCAAAGCGCGTCGAGACGGCGCTGACCGGCCTCGCGATCGCCCCGGAATTGTTCGATACGCCGGCCAAGATCTATCTTGGTTTGAAGCAGGCCAACGCCTCGCTGCACGACGCCAAGAGCGACGCCGATCTCCTCGATGTCGCCGCGATGCTGTGGGCGATGGCGCAGCAGATCGAGGACGGCGACGCATCACAAGCCGAGCGTGACCTGCGCGCCGCCGAGCAGGCCCTGCGCGAAGCGCTCCAGCGCGGCGCGAGCGATCAGGAAATCCGCAAGCTCATGGACCAGTTGCGCGAGGCCGCCAGGCGCTTCATGAGCGAGATGGCGCGCAACGACCAGCCCGACGCCAACCCCCAGGACCAGAACCTGCAGGCGCAGGATCTCGACAAGCTGCTCGACCAGATGGAGGACAAGGCCCGCAACGGCTCGCGCGAGGACGCCCAGGCGATGCTCGACCAGATGCAGGAGATGTTCGAGAACATGCGCAGCGCCCGCGATGGCGAGGAAAGTCCGGGCGAACGCGAGATGCGCAAACAGATCGGCGAACTCGAGAAGCTGCTGCACGACCAGCAGGCGCTGCGCGACGATACCTTCCGCAGCGATCAGCGCGACCGCACGCGCAAGCGGGCGCATAACCGGGCGGCCCCCGGGCAGAACGACCAGCAGGCGCAGCCGGACGAGGATGGTTCGAACACCCCCGACGAGGGCGACAACGACGCCGACTCGTCCGCCAAGCCCGACCAGGACCAGGCGGACCAGGACGCTCTCCCGCTCGATGAACGCCAGGGCGCGCTACGCGACCGGCTGGCCGAGTTGCAGCGCAAGCTCAAGAGCCTGGGGATGAAAGGCGAGAAGGGCTTCGACGACGCCCAAGGCGACATGAAGGAGGCCGAAGGCGACCTCTCCGGCGATCAGGGCAAGCCCGGCAAGGACGGACAGAGCGGCAAGGGCAAGGGCGGCAAGGGCGCGGCGGTTGACGCGCAGGGCCGGGCGCTCGAGGCGTTGCGCGAAGGCGCGCAAGGGCTCGGGAAACAGATGCAGAGCCAAGGCCAGGGGCAGGGGCGCAACGGCAAGGGCAATTATGTCGCCCGCCG
>JBAUXQ010000979.1:0-1609 GCA_049584355.1 Roseiarcus sp.
GCGGCATGAAGATCGCCGCCGCCACTCCCGGCTTGTCGGCGACCTCGCGCAAGGTGATCTGCGCCTCGTCGCGCGAGAAGGCGATGCCGGTGACGACCTCCTGCTCCATGATCTCCTCCTCGTCGCAAATGAGCGTGCCAGGCCTGGGGCGCGCCGGATCGTCGAACGACGAGCGCACGTGCAGCCTGACCTTGTTGACCATCGCCACCTCGACCGAGCGCACCTGCAAGACCTTGGCGCCGAGCGAGGCCATTTCCAGCATCTCCTCGAACGACACCTTATCGAGACGGCGCGCCTTCGGCACGATGCGGGGATCGGAGGTATAGACACCGTCGACGTCGGTGTAGATGTCGCAACGGTCGGCCGAGATCGCCGCGGCGAGCGCGACCGCGGAAGTGTCCGAGCCGCCGCGCCCGAGCGTCGTCACCCGGTTGGTGGCCTTGTGCACGCCCTGAAAGCCGGCGATGACCGCGACCTCGCCCGCCTTGAAGCCCTGGATGAGCCGCGTTCCGTCGATCGCGGCGATGCGGGCCGAGCCATGGACGTCGTCGGTCAAAAGAGGAATTTGCCATCCCTGCCATGAGCGCGCCTTGAGCCCGATGTCCTTGAGCACCAGCGCCAGCAGCCCCGCTGTCACCAGTTCGCCCGAGGCGACGACGGCGTCGTATTCGGCGGTGTCGAATTGCGAGCCCGCTTCCTTGCACCAGCCGACCAGCTCGTTGGTCACGCCGGCCATCGCCGAGACGACCACGGCGACCTCCGCGCCGGCGTCGGTCTCTCGTTTCACATGCGCGCCGACGTTGCGGATGCGTTGAACGTCAGCGACCGACGTGCCGCCGAACTTCATCACCAGACGCGGCATGGATCCTTGAAACCTTGGGGAAAACGCGCTCTCTCGCGCAATGCGTGGGGGCGCCGTATAAGGCTTTTGCGCCGGGTGGGTCAACGCGCGTCCCGCCGCCGGGCGAAGGGGTTCAAATGTCGGCCGGGCCATCGCCGAGCGTCATGTCCGAGGAGGTCGCCCGTTTCGACGCGCTGGGCGACGCCTGGTGGGACTCGGACGGCCCCATGGCGCCGCTGCATCGCTTGAACCCGGTCCGGATCGCCTGGGCGCGCGATCTGATCGGGCGGCATTTCAAGCATGAGGCGCCTGCGGGGGCGCCGCTCGCCGGGGTCAGCCTTCTCGACGTTGGTTGCGGCGCTGGCCTGTTTGCCGAGCCTTTGGCGCGCCTCGGCGCGGATGTCGTCGGCGTCGATCCGGCGCCCGCCGCGATCGAGGCCGCCCGCCGCCATGCGGAGGAGACCGGCGCGAGGCTCGCCTATCGCATGGGCACGGTTGAAGAGCTCGCCGCCGAGCCGCGGCGCTTCGATGTCGTGAGCGCGATGGAGGTGATCGAGCACGCCGCCGACCCGAAAGCCTTCGTTGCGTCCGCGGCCTCGCTCGTGAAGCCCGGCGGCCTTCTCCTCGCCTCGACCTTGAATCGCACGCTGAAGAGCTTCGCCCTCGCCATCGTCGGGGCGGAGTACCTGCTGCGTTGGCTCGAGCCGGGAACCCACCGCTGGGAGCAGTTCGTAACCCCGATCGAGCTTACAGGCTTCGCGCGCGCGG
>JBAUXQ010000980.1:0-2230 GCA_049584355.1 Roseiarcus sp.
GCGCGCGCCTGCGCGGCGACGAGCTTAAGCACGCGATTGCCAGCGAGCTCGACAGCGAACCATCGGGCCTCGCCGCCCTCGCCGGGCACACGGGCGATGGGCCCCTGCCGGGCGCGGTCGAGGTCGAGCGCCGGCTCGACAACTTGCGCCAGGAGCGCGAGCGGCTCGGCGCCGTCAACCTGCGCGCCGACGAGGAGCTCAATGAGGTCCTGGATAGCCGCGACAAGCTGGTCGCCGAGCGCGACGACCTGACCGAGGCGATCAAGCGCCTGCGCGGCGCGATCCATACCCTGAACCAGGAGGGGCGCGAGCGGCTCCTCGCCGCCTTCGAGGTCGTCAACCGCCATTTCGAGGAGCTGTTCGCCACGCTGTTCGAGGGCGGTAAGGCCGAATTGCAGCTTGTCGAATCCGACGATCCCCTGGAGGCCGGCCTCGAGCTTGTCGCCCAGCCGCCGGGCAAGAAACCGCAGACGCTGACCCTGCTCTCCGGCGGCGAGCAGGCGCTGACCGCGCTCGCCCTCATCTTCGCCGTGTTCCTGACCAACCCGGCGCCGATCTGCGTCCTGGACGAAGTCGACGCGCCGCTCGACGATTACAACGTCGAGCGCTTCTGCGATCTCCTCGACGCGATGCGCAAGCGCGCCGACACCCGCTTCGTCGCCATCACCCACAACCCCATCACCATGGCCCGCATGGACCGCCTGTTCGGGGTGACGATGGCGGAGCGCGGCGTGAGCCAGATCGTGTCGGTGGAGCTGGCGGAAGCGGAGCGGTTCGCCGAGGCGGGGTAGGGGCCGAGCCCTCCCTTCTCCCGTGCGGGAGAAGGAAGCCGAAATCCTTCACGCAACGGCGCGGGCGCGCATCAAGGCGTGCGCGATGATCTCAATATGAACTTCGTCGCTCTCGCCTTCGAGCAGATCCCCAACTGCGCCCGCGACGTAGCGGCAGAAAGCCTCGAAGGTGTCGCCCTCGACGTGCAGGCCCTCGAAGTCGGAGTGCTCGACATACCAGACGCCGGCCTCATCATCATGAGCGGCTTTGACCACGGCAACGCGCATTTCCCAATTCCTTCGCCGGCCAGGGCGCAGACGCTGCAAGGGCGCGGACGGCCGGGAAAAGCCGGCCATGACGCCGCGTGTTGACACAGAAATTCTGGGGATACGGGGATACGCGGGGATACGGTGGGGATACGGTGACACTTGCAGGTTTCCCCAAAAACGAGTCCCCGCATCGCACGCAATCTGCGAGAGGAGGGTCGGGGCGGGTTACGCCGCCCTCTCCAGCCGCTCAGCGATCCAGAGCTTGACCAACGCTTGCCGGGTGACGCCGAGGCGCCGGGCTTCGCGGTCGAGGGCTTCGATCACCCAGGCGGGAAAGTCTACATTGACGCGTTTGAGTTCAAGGTTGGGGCGGCGCGCCTTCGTCCAGTCGACGTCGCCCGAGACATCCGCGCCGGAGTCGAATTTCTCGTCGAAATTACGCGCTTTCATAAGCTTCGACCTCCTCTTTGCGCGACCGCCGAACCGAGATCACCCGCGTTCGTTCTCCGCGCCTCACGCACACCGCCGACCAATGCCGGCCGCCAATACGACCGACGACGAGAAAACGCGGCTCATCGTCAGTTCTCGCAGGCGCTTCAATCAGGGCTTCATCGAGCCAAAGCGCCTGCGCTTCGACAAAATCGATTCCGTGTTTGGCCTTGTTGGCCGAGCTCTTCCCAGAATCGAACTCAAACTCCACGCGAGGATACTAGTATAGAAACTATACATTTCAACCCCCTTCGTGAGAAGACGCCTGGCGAATTGACTCGCGAGTTGAATACAAACGTCGTTACCCACGCCCCGCCTTCCACTTGATCGAGCAGCCGATCGACGAGACCTGGTTCGCCGGCGCCGGGCCACGGATAAGCTTTCCGCGTCATGGCCGGGCTTGTCCCGGCCATCCACGGGCGCGAGGCATCTCAATTGTTCAAGTCGAGATACAGGTCGCCCATTCCGGATACATGGCAAGGATCAGGCGAACTTTCCATGCGCGCGGCCAATGCTTCATGTTCTTTTCGCGCTGGATGGCCGCGGAAATCCCGTCGTGAAACTCGTACCAGACGAGAAGGGCGAGCCTGTGCCGTTTCGTGAAGCCTTCGCAGAGCCCTTCTCGATGCTCGTAGGCGCGCCTGGATAGGTCTGCGGTGACGCCGGTGTAGAGCGTCTCGTTCGGACGGTTCGTCATGATG
>JBAUXQ010000981.1:0-3343 GCA_049584355.1 Roseiarcus sp.
GAGTATCCCATGGGATGGGCGCGCAACACGTGGATGGCAATCACTCTGCTGGCTTTCGCCGCAGGGAACGCGACGGCTGCGGAGCCGAAGCGAGTGCTGTTGTTGCACTCGTTTGGCCCAAATTTTCAAGCCGAGGATACATTCGCGGGCTATCTGCGCACGGATCTGGCTGAGAAATCGCCTTATCCCATAGACCGCTACGAGGTGTCGCTCGAGATCGCGCGCTTCACCGACGGCGAGCGGGATGAAGCGTTCGTGAGCTATTTGCGAGCCGTTTTCGCGGACCATCCGCCTGACTTGATCGTTACAATGATCAGTCCTGCGGCGCAGTTCATTCAGCGCCACAGGCGAGATCTTTTTCCCTCGACGCCTGTTATTTTTGCCGCCCTTGACGCGAGAGCGATGAAAGACGCGACGCTCACTGCCAACGACGCGATGGTCGCTGTTTCGATTGACCTCACCGCGGTCATTGAAAACATTTTGCGAACCCTGCCAAACACGACAACGCTCGCGGTCGTAATGGGCGATTCGCCAATCGAAAAATTCTGGGTGAAGGAGTTTCTTCTTGCATTCCGCCCGTTCGAGGGTCGGGTCAAGTCTGTTTTCTTGAATGACTTATCGTTCGGCGAGGTCCAAAAGCAGGTCGCCGCTCTGCCTCCTGCCTCCGCGATTTATTTCGGCGACCTCGTCATCGACGCGCAGGGCGTTCCCTATAGACAGGAGGAGGTTCTCGCCCGGCTGCATGCGGTCGCCAACGCACCGATATTCGGACGGTTCGATTATCAGCTCGGCGAGGGCATTGTGGGGGGGCCACTCCTCTCTGTTCGCGCCCTGAGTCGGAAGACCGCCGAGGTCGCCGCGCAGATCCTTGGCGGAACGTCGCCCGGCGATATCAAGACCCCGGTGCAGAAACTTGGGGAGCCTGAGTTTGACTGGCGGGAGTTGCGGCGATGGGGAATACGACAGGCAGATCTTCCATCCGGCAGCACGATCAGCTTCAGGGAGCCGACGCTATGGGAGCAATACAGGTGGTACATCCTTGCAGCCGCGGGCCTCTCTGGGTTTGGGGCGATCCTTATCGCTGGTCTGCTACTCAACTGGCTGCGGCTGCGGCGCGCGCATGACCGGCTGCGGACGAGCGAAGAGGGCATGAGCCTGGCCGCGATCGCGGCCAAGCTGCGCTTCTGGGTTTGGGACATTCCGCGAGACGAAGTGAGGGCGAGCGAGAGCGACTGGAGTTCCGGAAATTGGCACTCGGCGCATCCCGTCCGGTTTGATCAATTCATCGACGTCGTGCATCCCGACGACCGCCCGTCGCTACGCCAGGCGGTCCGCGGGGCGGTCGAAGGCGACGGCCAATACGAAACGGAATATCGAGTGATGTCGCCGGAATCGACCGTGCGTTGGATCGCCGCGCGGGGCCGAATCGAATTTGACTACTATGGCAAGCCCAGGCAATTGCGCGCCATATCGATCGACATCACCGAGCGTCGGCGTGCTGAAGACGAAGCTCGCGACCTGAACGGACGCCTCATCACCGCTCAGGAAGATGAACGCGCCCGGCTGGCGCACGCGCTGCACGATGACGTTACCCAGCGGTTAGCTTTGCTTGCGATCGACGCGGGACAGAAGGAGAAGCAACTGGGCGATACGATCGCTGGCCAGGCGATGCATTCGATACGTCACGACCTGGTCCAACTCAGTGAGGATGTGCACGCGTTGTCCTACGCGCTGCATCCCGCTATCCTGGAAGACCTTGGATTGATCGAGGCCCTGAAGGCCGAGTGCGCGCGGTTTCGCGCGGTAGAGGGAATTCCAACGAGCTTCAGAACTACTGGCGACGTCGGCGAGCCGACCCAGGCCCTCTCGCTTTGTCTCTATAGGGTCACGCAGGAGGCGCTTCGCAATGTGGCGCGCCACTCCAGGGCCAGCTCGGTCGAGGTCGAGCTTCGCACGGTCGGTGGCGGTCTTGAGCTTGCCGTCCACGACAATGGTGTTGGTTTCGATCCAACCCGAAAACGCGGTCAGCCAACCCTCGGGCTCGCTGGAATGAGACAGCGCCTCTCCCTGGTCGACGGCGAACTCCTCATCGACAGTGCGCCAGGCGGTGGGACGACCATTGCGGCCCGGGCGCCACTGAAACGAGGAGGCGCGTCGTGAGTCGTCCGCGGGTGTTGCTGGCTGACGACCATCGCATGATGGCCGAAGGCCTCAAGGCGCTCCTCCCCGATGAGTTTGAGCTCGTCGGAATTGTTGAAGACGGGCGCGCAATGATTGAGGCCGCGGAAAGGTTGCGTCCCGACGTCATCGTCGCCGATGTCGCCATGCCAAACCTCAACGGGTTCGAGGCATTGGCTCGGCTGAGGAAGTCCCACCCGAACATCAAGGTCGTGTTCTTGACGATGCATCAGAACGCGGCCTACGCGCGCCGCGCGATGGAAGCCGGCGCTTCCGGCTTCGTGGTCAAGCATTCGGCGCCCGAGGAATTGGTGCTGGCCATCCATGCAGCTTTGAAAGGGAAGATATTCATCACCCCGTCATTGACAAAGCAGGTGGTAGAGGAGGCCGAGAGCGGCGCACGAGGCGAGAGCGAAGGCGCGAAGGCGCTCACGCCACGCCAGAGAGAGATTTTGCAATTGCTTGTGGAGGGGCGTTCGGCAAAAGAGATTGCGAGCGATCTTGCGATTTCCGCCCGAACTGTCGAATTCCACAAGTACCAAATTATGGAGATGAACGGACTTCACAGCAGCGCTGAGCTTATTCACTTTGCGATCAAGCATGGGATCGCGACGATCTGACATGGCCGTCGTCGCCATGTGGGTTGATTTCCGCGCACGCGCAACCTCGTAATTTTTCAGGGCCTGGCCTCGTAATTCTACGAGGTTACACGCGGCTGCCTCTTACGTAGCGTACTCGAGCTCGCTCATTCTCGTCGCGTGCGCGATATCGGAAATGGGGCGCCTAGGGAAGGCCAGCGGGGGTCTCATCGCCGGGACGATTGTGGTTCGCGGCGTTGAGGGGATGAGAGGCGGTCCGATGGCCCCGCGCGGTCAATTCAACCGAACTTTCGCCGTCGGATTGGCGGGCGCAACAATCGCAAGCCTTGGACTTTTCGCACTATCACTTGCAGGCGGCGAGATCAGAGATGAGGGGCGTGCGAAGCTCAAGTCGACGTCCGACTGCGTCTCTAGTCGACCGCCGATCGCGGGGGCATTCCGTTCAGACCCCGAGATGATCGCGTCCAACTTTTCGCCAGTCCAGTTCGACAATCGTGAGCGGCAGGGAGGCCGGAAATGAAACAAGAAATTAAAACGGAAATGATCTCGCGGCGAAAGGCGCTTTC
>JBAUXQ010000982.1:0-1689 GCA_049584355.1 Roseiarcus sp.
CAGGTCGACAGGAGAGGGCGCCGGAAATTCAGGGTGTCATCCGTCCAATCGCGCCCACACAAGTTCGTCCCCGTGTGTTGGACAGGCTGGCCAGAATTGGTAACCGGGGCAAATTGCCGGTCGGAAAGAGAGTGTTAACGAAGGCCTGATTCAAGCGATGCATGTCGGGTGGGGCAAGGGATTCGCTTGAAAGCATGACGCCGACCGAGTTGGTCGGGCTGGTTCGCCGATTGCTTGGCGAAGTGAAGCGGTTGCGGGCGGAGAATGAGAAGGTCAGCGCGGCGTTGGTGGGGCTGCGGGTTGAGAACCAGACGCTGAAGGACGAGATCGCGCGGCTGAAGCAATTGCCGCCGCGTCCGCCGATGAAGCCTTCCGGAATGGAGAGGGCGACGGATCGGCCAGAGGGCGGAGCCGAGCGCGACGAGGACGGGGCGTCGAAGCGGCGGCGCGGTCCCGGGGTGTCCAAGCTTTCGGTTGACCGCACGGAAACGCTTTCGGTCGCCGCTCCGGCGGGCTCGCGCCATAAGGGCTTCGAGGACATCATGGTTCAGGACCTGATGCTGAAGGCCGAAACGACGCGCTATCGGCGCGAGCGGTGGGAGACGCCGGACGGCGAGCGGCTGATTGCGCCGCTGCCGGCGGGGATTGTCGGGGGCTGCGGTCCGCATCTGCACCGTCTGGTGCTGATGCTTCATTTTCAGGGCCAGATGACCTGCGAGAGGATGGTGTCGCTTCTGACCGGCCTTGGTCTTATGATCTCCAAGCGCCAGGTGGTGCGGCTTGTGACCGCCAAGCTCGACAGCTTCCGCAGCGAAGATGAAGCGGTGCTGCGGGCGGGACTTGCCGGCGCGCCCTTCATCACCGTCGACGACACCGGCGCGCGCCATGCCGGCAAGGGCTGTTTCACCACCCACATCGGCTCCGATCGGTTCGCCGCATTCCGCACCGGGTCCGGTAAATCGCGCTTGGCTTTCTTGGGTCGTCTGCTTGGCGGCGGGGCCCGCTATGTGATCAACGCGGCGGCGATCGCCTACATGCGCGGCGCTGATCTGCCGCGCGACGTCATCGACAAGCTCGCCGGCCATGCTTCGCTGGCGTTCGGCACGCACGAGCAATGGATGGAGCACTTGCGCGCGCTCGGCATCGCCGATCTCAGAGCGACGCCCGACCCGGTGCGGGCGACCAGCGAAGCGGCGCTGTGGGGAGCCATCGAGGCCGAGGGCCTGCTCGGACATGCCGTCATCGTCTCCGACGACGCCGGCCAGTTCCGCCTCGGCGATCACGCGCTCTGCTGGGTCCACGCCGAGCGCCTCGTCCATAAGCTTGTTCCCGCCAACGATAAGCAAAGCAACGCCGTCGAGGTCGCCAGGCGGATGATCTGGTGGTTCTATCGGCGCTTGAAGGACTACAAGCGCGCCCCGAGCCCGCAACAGGCAAGCCTCCTGCGCGGGCAATTCGATCGCATCTTCAAGCGCCGAACCGGCTATGCGATGCTCGACCGTCTGTTGAAGCGCCTCCTCGGGCGCAAAGACGAACTTCTGCGCGTACTCGAACGGCCGGAAATCCCCCTCAACACCAACGCCTCGGAAAACGATATCCGCGCCTTCGTCACCAAGCGCAAAATCTCCGGCGGAACCGTCAGCGAAAAGGGCAGACAAGCTCGCGACGTCATGCTCGGCCTCGCCAGGA